>NZ_LNCE01000034.1:0-88516 GCF_001445815.1 Janthinobacterium sp. Ant5-2-1
CAGGCGCAGCACGGCTTGCTGCGCGGCAAGAATGCGGCGCAGCAAGCCGTGGCCCAGGTGGAAACCTTGCGCAAGATGTTGCTGGCGATGGCTTCCGACATGCGTGTCGTGCTGGTGCGCCTGGCCGCCTGCGTGACGACCTTGCGTTACTTTGCCGACTTGAAGCTGTTCAACGACATGACGTGTGAGTACGGCAAGGAAACCCTGGACCTGTACGCGCCGCTGGCCAACCGTCTCGGCATCTGGCAGCTGAAGTGGGAACTGGAAGACTTGTCGTTCCGTTTCATCGAGCCGGAAGCGTATAAACGTATCGCCAAAATGCTGGAAGAAAAGCGCATGATGCGCGAGGGCTTCGTTGCCTCGGCGATTTTGCGCCTGCAGACGGAGCTGGCGTCGGCTGGTATCCAGGCGGAAGTATTTGGCCGCCCGAAACATATTTACAGCATCTGGAACAAGATGCGCGGCAAGGAGCTGGACTTTACGGCCCTGTACGACGTGCGCGCCTTCCGCGTCATCGTTGCCGACGTGAAAACCTGCTACACGGTGCTGGGCGTGGTCCACAATATCTGGACCCCCATCCCGAAAGAATTCGACGATTACATTTCGCGGCCGAAACCGAACGGTTACCAGTCGCTGCACACGGTGGTGACGGCCGAGGATGGCCGTCCGCTGGAAGTGCAAATCCGCACGAATGAAATGCACAGCTTTGCCGAATACGGCGTGGCCGCGCACTGGCGCTACAAGGAAGAGGGCGGCTCGAATTTTGCCGGCCAGAAGTACGACGAAAAGATCGCCTGGCTGCGCCAGTTGCTGGCCTGGAAAACGGAAGTGGCCGACGCCGTCGTGGGCCAGGAAGAAATCCAGCGCGAGTGGGTGGAAAAGCTCAAATCGGCCACCCTGGACGACCGTATCTTCGTCATGACGCCGCAAGCGCGCGTGCTGGAATTGCCCGTCGGCGCGACGCCTGTCGACTTTGCCTATCACCTGCACACGGACGTGGGCCACCGCTGCCGCGGCGCCAAGGTCGACGGCATCATGGTGCCCTTGAATACCCAGCTGAAAAACGGCCAGACCTGCGAAATCATCACGGCCAAGGGCGCGCCAGGCACGGCCGGACCGTCGCGCGACTGGCTCAGCGCCGGCTACGCCGTCAGCACGCGCACGCGCTCGAAAATCCGCGCCTGGTTCCACGCCATCGACATGCAGGAAACCCTGGCCCACGGCCGCGCGCTGGTGGAAAAGTCGTTGCAGCGCGAAGGCAAGACAGCCGTCAACCTCGAGGCGCTGGCGCAAAAGCTGGGCTTTGCGAAAGTCGACGAGCTGTTCCTGTCGGTGGGCAAGGATGAATTCAGCCTGCGCCACGTGGAGCAGGCGCTGCACGACAATGGCGAAGTGGTGGTGCCGGAAGACGCCGTGCTGGTCGGCAAAAGCCGCGCTTCCAGCGTGGAGCAGGGCGCCAAATCCGGCGTGCTGGTGGTGGGGACCGAAGGCTTGATGACGGTGCTGGCCAAATGTTGCAAGCCGGCGCCGCCGGACAGCATCGTCGGTTTTGTTACGCGCGGCAAGGGCGTGTCGATCCACCGCGCCACCTGCAAGAATTTCGAGGAAATGCGCGCCAAGTCACCCGAGCGCGTGATCTTCACGGAATGGGGCAGCACGGGCGGGCACGACACCGTGTATCCGGTCGACATCTTTATTCTCGCTGGCGACCGCCAGGGTTTGCTGCGCGACATCTCCGAAATCTTCTCGCGCGAAAAGATCAACGTCATCGGCGTCAACACCCAAAGCGCCAAGGGCCAGGCCCGCATGACCTTTACGGCCGAGATCAGCTCGACGGCGCAGTTGTTGAAGGCGCTGAATGTGATCAAGGATGTGAGCGGCGTGTTAGAGGCACGCAGAAGTTAGTGTACTTTGGGGTCTGTCGCTGCGCGATCGCATTGCGCCCCATTGGGACGCAATGCCCCGGCGGGTCTGACCCCGGTCCTTGCTAGTGGGTTTTGTCACCCGCATGCAGCCCCGCCATCGCCGCCGTCTCCGGCTGCAAGGTAATATGGTCAATCCCATGCTTGGCTAACAGCATCTTCTTGATCGCCCGCAATACCTTCGGCCAATGGTCGAGGTGTTCGATTTCCACGTGGCCGATCAGGGCCGGCTGGCCTGGCGACATGTCCCATACGTGCAGGTCATGCACGGAAATCACGCCGTCCACCTGCTCCACGTCCGCGCCCACCTGGATGTAGTCGATGTGCATGGGCACGCCTTCCATCAGGAAGTGGTACGACTCTTTCAATACGCCGAACGTGGATTTCAGGATCAGCAGGGACACCAGCACGGACAGCAGCGGGTCGATCTGCATCCAGCCCGTAAAGTAAATCACGGCGCCGGCCACGATGGCGGCGACCGAGCCGAGCAAGTCGCCCATCACGTGCACGAGGGCGGCGCGCGTGTTCACACTTTGCTTGTCTTTCGATAAGACCCACGCCACCACCAGATTGATCGCCAGGCCGATGAAGGCGACGATGAAGACCATGCCGCCTTGCACGGTTTGCGGGGCGGAAAAGCGCAGCACGGCTTCATAGCAGATCCAGCCCACGACGCACAGCATGGCCAGGCCGTTGACGAAGGCGGCCAGCGCTTCGGCGCGGCCAAAGCCGAACGAGTGGCGCGGCGACGGCGGGCGGCGCGCGATCAGCTGCGCCAGCAGGGCCAGGCCCAGCGCGGCCGCGTCCGTGACCATGTGGCCCGCGTCGGAAATCAGGGCCAGCGAATTGGACAGGAACCCGGCCGCCACCTCGATGCCGGCAAACGACAGGGTCAGGCCCAGCGCCCACGCGAGGATGCTTTGGCTGCGCCCCTCGAACGAGTGGGTGTGCTTGGCGTCGCCTTTCAGGTGGGCATGCAAATGGGTGGCGTCGTGTTCGGTGTGCGTCGGTTGCATGGAATGCTTTGTTGAATGATCTTGCCGTCAGTGTAATTGAAAAGCAACAAAACAGTCGGCGCATAAAAAAACCTGCAGGCCTTGCGGCGCTGCAGGTTTTTCCTGGAGCAAGCAATGTTATTGAGACAGACTTACTGCGGCGTCGTCTCGCCAAACTTGCCTTCGCGGAAATCCTGTACGGCCTGGAATACTTCCGCCTGGGTATTCATGACAAACGGGCCATACTGCGCAATCGGTTCGTTCAAGGGCTGGCCGGCGACGAGGATCACGCGGCCGCCTTCGGGCGCTTCGATGCGCACGCCGTCGCTGCCCGGCGTGTTGCTGAAGATCGCCATGCGCAGGGCGGGCACGGCCTTGCCGTCGACCTGCACTTCGCCACGAAAGGTGTAGATGAAGGCGTTATGGCCTGGCGGCAATGGCTGTTCGAAGCTGGCGCCGGCCGGCAAGTCGATGTCGAGGTACAACGGTTCCGTCAGCTCGCGCTGCACGGCGCCCGTCACGCCATGGCTCTCGCCGGCGATCACTTGCACGGCCACGCCAGCGTCCGTCGTGTAGCGGGGGATCTCGCTGCTCGTGAAATCGCGGTACCACGGCGTGCGCATCTTGTCGCGCGCGGGCAGGTTCAGCCACAGCTGAAAACCTTCCATCACACCTTCTTCCTGCTCCGGCATTTCCGAGTGGATCACGCCGCTGCCGGCCGTCATCCATTGCACGCCGCCCGAGGTCAGCAAGCCTTCGTTGCCCGCGCTGTCCTTGTGGCGCATGCGTCCCGTGATCATGTACGACACCGTTTCGAAACCGCGGTGCGGATGTTCGGGGAAGCCGGCGATATAGTCGTTCGGCTTGTCGCTGGCGAAATTGTCGAGCATCAAAAACGGGTCGAGACGGCGCTGCAGTTGCTGCGTCAGCACGCGGTTGATCTTCACGCCGGCGCCATCCATGACGGCCTGGCCGGCGATCACGCGCTCGACGGCGCGTGGCTTGTTGACGGTGGTGATATCGCTCATTGCTTTCTCCTCTAGGCCAGGACGGCGCCAGTGCGCCGCCCCTTTCACTGCTGGGAATTACACCAAAATGGCGTTGATCTCGGCGTCCGCTTGCGCTTGCGCCTTGGCCACGGCTTCCGGACCCATGCCCATGCCTTCCGAATACACATATTGCACGTCGGTCATGCCCAGGAAGCCGAACATGGTGTTCAGGTAAGGCACCTGGCTATCGTTGGCACTGTCGCGGTGCAAGCCGCCGCGGGACAGGCCCACGTAGACTTTCTTGCCGCTCAAGAGGCCAACAGGGCCGTTTTCCGTGTACTTGAAGGTGACATTGGCGCGGGCAATCGCGTCGAACCAGCTTTTCAGCTGCACGGTAATGCCGAAGTTGTACATCGGCGCGCCGATGACGATCACGTCAGCTGCTTGCACTTGCGCAATCAGCGCGTCGTCCAGGGCGATGCGGGCCGCCTGTTCCGGCGTGCGTTTGTCCGCTGGCGTGAACAGTGCCTGCAGGGTCGGCTCGTCGAGCACGGGGTGCGGTGCGGCAGCCAGGTCGCGACGGACGAGGGCGGCGCCAGGGTTGGCCGCTTGTACGCGGCTAACGATGGCGTCAGCCAGGCGGGTCGAGGCGGACCCGGTGCTGCGGGCGCTGGAATTGATTTGCAGGATGTTCATCTTGTTTTCTCCGTTGTGAGGTGTCTTGCGATGGATGAACTATAGCAATTCCAAAATTCATGCGGAAGACGTTAAAATGGATAACATTAACCCACCAATGGAACAATGAGCTTGTATGGATATCGATCCCGGAGATTTGCTGCTGTTTGCCAGAGTCGTCGAATGCGGCAGTTTCAGTCGCGCCGCCGTGCGCGTGGACTTGCCCAAGTCGACCCTGTCGCGCCGTATCTCGCTGCTGGAAGCGAAGTTGGGCGAACGATTGCTGCTGCGCACGACGCGCAAGCTGGCGCTGACGGAGTTTGGCGCCAGCCTGCTCGAGCATGCGCGCAAGGTGGTGGAAGAAACGGAGGCGGCCGGCGCGCTGGCGCAGCACCGCCAGGCCGGGCCCAGCGGCTTGCTGCGCATTTCCATGCCGGCCGATTTCGGCGACACCCTGATGCGCCAGGTGCTGGCCGAGTTCGTGCGCCGCTATCCGGCCATTTCGCTGGAACTGGACTTGTCGGCGCGCAGGGTGGATTTGCTGGAAGAAAACTTCGACCTGGCCATCCGCATGGGCAACCTGCCCGACGACGCCAGCCTGTCCGCGCGCCGCGTGGCCTTCAGCACCCTGGCACTGTATGCCTCGCCGCAATACACGAGCGTGCACGGCTTGCCCGAGCATCCCGACGATCTGTACGGCCACGATCTGCTGAGTTTGCCCCGCGCAGTGCATGGCCTCGTGCACTGGACTTTGATCCGCGGCAAGACGACGTGGGAACGCGATTTGCCCGTGCGCCTGCTGGCGAACTCACCGGAGTTGCTGGTGCGCATGGCGTGCACGGGCGTGGGCATCGCGGCCAGCACGGACCGCTTTGCCAAGGCCTATGTGGCGACGAGGGAATTGGTGCGCGTGCTGCCGGAGTGGAGTTTCCCGCTGGTCACGGGCTGGGCCGTGTTTCCCGGCCGGCGTTTGATGCCGGCCAAGACGCGCGCGTTCCTGGACTTGATGGAAGAAATGTACAAGACCGACGCGCCCGTGTAGCGCGCGTCCCGTTGGCTTACTTGGGCAGGTTGCCCATGACTTCGCCCAGCTGCACGGGGCCGGCCGGCTGCCAGTTGGCGTTGAATTGCACGGTGTCTTTCGGAAACAGCATGACGACGGTGGAGCCGAGCAGGAAGCGGCCCAGTTCTTCGCCCTGTTTCAGCACGACATTGTCGTTCGCATAGCTCCAGTCGCGCACCTGGCCCGTGCGGGGCGGGTTGACGACGCCGTGCCAGACGGTGGCCATGCTGCCGACGATGGTGGCGCCGACCAGGGTCATGACGAAGGGGCCGTTGGCCGTGTCGAATACGCAGACGACGCGCTCGTTGCGGGCGAACAGGCCGGGAATGCCGCGCGCCGTCGTCGGGTTGACGGAAAACAATTCACCGGGCACATAGATCATGCGCGTCAATCGGCCGTCGCACGGCATGTGGATGCGGTGGTAGTCGCGCGGGCTCAGGTACAGATTGGCGAAGCTGCCGTGTTCGAACTGGGCCGCCAGGGACGCGTCACCGCCGACCAGGGCCGTGGTGCTGAAGTTATGGCCCTTGGCCTGGAAGATCTGGTCCTTGTCGATCGTGCCGAACTGGCTGATGCGGCCATCGACGGGGCAGATGTAGTCGGCCTGGGCCAGCGGACGGGCATCGGGGCGCAGCGCGCGCGTGAAAAAGTCGTTGAAGCTCGTGTAGTGCGTGATGTCCGGGTCCAGCGCCTCATCCATGTTGACGTTGTAGCGGCCGACGAACCAGCGGATCAAACGCGTCGTCATGGCGCCGCCCTTGGCGCCGGCGATCCGGCCGGCAAAGTTGGTCAATGCTCCTTTTGGTAGCAGATATTGAGGCAGGACGGCAAGACGGTCAGACACGATGGGAAGCCTTTGACGGGGTGATGGGAACAATGGTGAAAACGCATTATAGCGGCGATGTGGCGCGCAATGATATGCGCCGTATGCAATGGTGCGTATCGCAGTCCTCCGCCGAATTTAATTTGCTATAAGAAATATTTTCGGGAAACTGCGCCACTCGGAAAAAATTGCAGCACAATACGGCGGCCTGTTTTTTAGCTTTTAGCCATTTTTATTCAGCCAACTTTTTTCAGCCAGGTCATGATGCCACGCCGTTGCCTCCGCCTTACCGTCCTTTGTTCCGCCGTTTTACTTGCCTGGAATGCCCAGGCCCAGCAATCCGAAACGCCAGCCGACGCTGCCCCTGCTGCCACCGCTGCGCCGCTAAAGGCTGAAAAGCCTGCCGCCCCGGCCATGCAAACCGTCGAAGTCAAGGGCAGCGGCTATGATCCGCGCCGCGACGATACGGCCAGCAAGATGGTGGTCGGCAGCGAGGAAATCCTCAAGTACGGCGACACGAATGTCACCGACGTGCTCAAGCGCTTGCCCGGCATTACCGTCTCCGGCGCGGCCGGACGCTCGGGCGGCGAAATCCGCATGCGCGGCCTGGGCAGCGGCTACACGCAGATATTGCTCAATGGCGAGCGGGCGCCGGCCGGTTTCTCGCTCGACACCCTGTCGCCGGACGTGATCGAACGCATCGAAATTTTGCACGCGGCCAGCGCCGAATACAGCACGCAATCAATCGCCGGCACCATCAATGTGGTGCTCAAGAAAGCCGTGAAGACGGCTCAGCGCGAGTTCAAACTGGGCGTGCAGCGCAGCGACGTGAGCTTTTCGCCCAGCGTCAACGTGCAGCTGTCCGACCGCGACGGCAATTTCTCGTATTCGCTGGCCGGTTCGCTGTTCCGCTACGACTACCATTACGACAATCCGGGACTGGAACTGGGCTATACGCCCGACGGCCGGCAAAACCTGTTGCGCCGCACGAATGGCACGGGCGATGGCCGCCCGGAAGGCATCAACCTGTCGCCGCGCCTGAACTGGGTGCTGGCCAACGGCGACAATGTGACGGCGCAATTCTTCTTCAATGGCGGGCGCTCGAATCACCGCAATTTCAGCCGGGCCGAAACGCAGCAGGGCGTGCGCCCAGACTACGACACCAATACGGGCAGCTCAAGCAACCACAACGCCTTCGGCCGCAGCGACCTGACGTGGATGCACAAGCTGGCTGGCGGCGCCAGACTGGAACTGAAAATCGGCGCCTCGGCCGCCCGCAATACGTCCGACAGCTTGCAGCAAGGCTTTATCGATGGCGGCGGCCTGGCGCTTGAGCGCAAGGTGGGCGTGAAGTCGACGGAAAACGGCGTCAGTTCGACGGGCAAGTATTCCTCGCCCTTGCTGCCCGGCCATGCCCTGTCGATGGGCTGGGACGGCGCCTACACGGAGCGCGATGAAACGCGCCGCCAGCGTGAAGCGGCGCTGGCTGCCCTGGGCGCGCGTCCGCCCCTCAACAGCGACGAAGGTTTCGATGCCACCATCAAGCGCCTGGCCCTGTACGTGCAGGACGACTGGGAAATCACGCCGCGCTGGTCGATGTATGCGGGCGTACGCTGGGAAGGCATCGATACGCGCAGCGCGGGCGATACCTATGACGAAGTGAACCAGCGCACCAGCGTGTGGAGCCCGCTGCTGCAGACCCTGTGGAAGCTGCCCGATACCAAGGGCGACCAGGTACGTTTGGCCCTGACGCGCACCTACAAGGCGCAGCCCACGGCGAGCCTGATTCCGCGCCGCAATACCTCGACCAACAATAGCCAGACGGACCCTGACCGCGAAGGCAATCCCTACCTGAAACCGGAGCTGGCGCTGGGCATCGACGCTTCGTACGAGCACTACTGGGCCGAAGGCGCCTTGCTCAGCGCGCGCGCCTCGGCCCGCCGTATCGATGGCTACACGCGCCAGGGCTTGCTGTTCATCAATGACCGCTGGGTATCCACGCCCGTCAACGATGGTCGCGCCAATACTCAGACATTGGAACTGGAAGCGAAGTTCCCGCTGCGCGCCGTACTGGCTGCGCCCGTGCCGGCCATCGACTTGCGCGCCAGCATCAGCCGCAACTGGTCGCAGGTGGAGCAGGTGCCTGGGCCTGACAACCGGCTCGACCAGCAAACCCCCGTCAGCGGCAACTTCGGCCTCGACTACAAGACGCCCGACGGCGTGCTGACGACGGGCGGCAGCTTCAACTTCCGCAATGGCGGCCCCGTGCGCATCACGGAGCGCCAGAGCGCCTACACTTCGCCGCGGCGCGACCTCGACATTTATGCGCTGTGGAAATTCGATGCAAAGAACCAGCTGCGTCTGGCCGTGTCGAACCTGCTGGCGCAAGACTTCGAAAGCACCACCACGTATGCGGACGCCGGCGGCACGATAGCCCGCAACAGCATTTCGCCGAGTTCGCCGCAGGCGCGCGCGACCCTGGAAATGAAGTTCTGAGCGCGCTGTTTCTATACTGAAAACCCCGGCCGGCATCCCCGCTGGCCTATAATCTCGGCAATTGCGCGCACGGCCAGTCCGTGCGCGCCACCTTTTACTTTGCCAAGATTGCTTTCCCCATGACGTTTTCCTCCCTCGGCCTGATCGATCCCCTGGTCCGCAAACTTGACGAGCTCGGCTATGCCAAGCCCACGCCCGTGCAGACGCAAGCGATTCCTGCCGTGCTGGCCGGGCGCGACCTGATGGCCGCCGCCCAGACGGGTACGGGCAAGACGGCCGGTTTCGCCGTGCCGCTGCTGCAGCGCCTGACCCTGGAAGGCGTGGTGGCGCCGCAGTGCGTGCGCGTGCTGGTGCTCGTGCCCACGCGCGAACTGGCCGAGCAAGTCTATGCCAGCTTCCGCAGCTATGGCGGCAACTTGCCGCTGCGCAGCTTTGTCGCGTACGGCGGCGTGCCCATCGAGCCGCAGATCAGCAAATTGCGCAAGGGCCTCGACGTGCTGGTGGCCACGCCAGGCCGCTTGCTGGACTTGCAGACGCAGGGCGCCGTCAAGTTCGAGCAGGTGCAAACCCTGGTGCTGGACGAGGCCGACCGCATGCTGGATCTGGGCTTCGAGCGCGAGCTCGATATATTGCTGATGACCATGCCCAAGCAGCGCCAGACCCTGCTGTTCTCGGCGACGTTCTCGGACGCCATCCGCGCCATGGCGAAAACCATGCTGAAGGATCCCGTCTCGGTCGAGGTGAGTGCGCGCAACAGCACGGTCAAGGCCGTCAAGCAATCGGTCATCGTGTGCGACAAGAAACGCAAGCCGGAACTGTTCTTGCACTTGCTGAAGAAAAAGCGCTGGGGCCAGGTATTGGTCTTCGTCAAGACGCGCAAGGGTGTCGAGTTGCTGGTGAACACTTTGCTGGAGCAGGGCGTGCGTGCCGATTCCATTCACGGCGACAAGACGCAGCCGAACCGCTTGCGCGCGCTGGCCCGTTTCAAATCCGCCGAAGTGCAGGTACTGGTGGCCACCGACGTGGCCGCCCGTGGCCTGGATATCGACCAATTGCCCGTCGTCGTCAATTTCGACTTGCCGACCGTGGCGGAAGACTATATCCACCGCATCGGCCGCACGGGACGCGCGGGAGCTTCAGGCGAAGCGATCTCGCTCGTCTGCGCCGACGAGGTGGAATTGCTGTCGGCCGTGGAAGCGCTGACGCGGCAAACCCTGAAACGCAACGAGGAATCCGGCTTCGAGGCGGAACACCGCGTGCCGGGCACGTCCGCAGGCGGCACCATCCAGAAAAAGGCCGTGAAAGTGCTGGCGCCGAAGGCCGCGGAGAGAGCGAAAAGGCGCCGCTTCTACAAATAATCGGAAGGTGCAAGGCGCGCTGCACGGATATGCCATTCGTGCCATCATGCGCCTATGACCTCGATACCTTTGTTCCCGCTCAATACGGTGCTGTATCCCGATGGCTATCTGCCCCTGCAGATCTTCGAGGTACGCTATCTGGACATGATACGTAAATGCATCATGGGCGAGCAGCCGTTTGGCGTGGTGCAGCTGCTGGACGGCGCGGAAGTGCGCAAGCCGGGCCAGCAGGAAGCCCTGGCGCCCGTGGGCACCCTGGCGCGCATCGTCGACTGGGCCGCGCCCCTGTCTGGCCTGCTGCAAATCAAATGCATGGGCATGCAGCGCTTTCACATCGTTTCCAGCGAACAGCTGAAGCATGGCTTGTGGATGGCACACGTTGAAACCTTGCCGCCAGATAAAACCATTCCCATCCCGCAAGAGCAGCAGAACGTGGCCGACGCGCTCGGCGCCCTGATCCGCACCTTGCAGGAGCAAAAGATCCCGCCTGACCAAATGCCCCTGCAGCCGCCATACCGGCTCGACGAGTGCGGCTGGGTGGCGAACCGCTGGTGCGAGCTGCTGTCCTTGAGCGCCATGCAAAAACAACTATTGCTGAGCCAGGACAATCCCGTGCTGCGCCTGGAGCTGGTGCAGGATATGCTCACGGAAAATGGTCTGCTCGAAGAGTAAAACATCCCGGGCCGCATGTTTTCTCACCGTTCCGTTGTGCAATTGCAATTTCTATTGAGAAATACTTTACGCTTTGCCGCCGCTGGCATAAGATAATGCCCCTGGGCAAGATTGCCCTGGGCAACATTCAAGAGCACACACATGGCAAAAGTAAGCGCGGAACAGATCAATGCGGCAATGGAAGCGATGGCGGGCGAAGGCCAGGCCATCACGGTGCGCGCCTTGCGCGAACGGCTGGGCAATGGCGCCTGCCTGGGCACCATCAGCAAGCTCTTGCAGCGCCGCAAGGCCGGTGCGCAGCGCCAGATCGCCGCCGCCGCCGAATTGTCGCCCGTGCTGCAGCAAGCCATCCTCGATTATGTAGGACAGGAATTAAGCGCCAGCCACAGCGCGCATGAAGCCGAGATGAACGACAATCAACAGGAATTGATGGACCTGGCCAGCGAGAACGAGCGCCAGCAAGAACTGCTCGACCTGCAGGCGGGCGAGCTGGAAACCTTGCGCGAGGAGCTCGAGCGCGAGCGGCAAGTGGCGAACCAGGCCCGCACGGACCTGGCCAAGGCGCAGTTGCGCCTGGAAGGCTTGCCGCGTCTGGAAGAAGCGGCCGAACAGGCGCGCATGGATCTGGCCAAGGCGCAATTCAAGCTCGAAGGCATCCCGCGCCTGGAAGAGGCTGCCGAAGCGGCGCGTGCGGAACTGATCCAGGCCCAGCTGAAGCTGGAAAGCCTGACGCGCGTGGAAACGGAACTGGCGGCTGCGCGCCTGGAACTGGAAGCGGAACGCGAAGAGCTGGGCGAAACGCGCGCCGAGCTGGACGAAGAGCGCACCTTGCGCATCAAGGCGCAGCAGTTCATCGTGGATCCGATCTTCAAAACACCTGTCTGAAGTCGTTACGTTAGGGGGCTCTGTTAGTCGGCGCACGGAATCGTGTTACTAGACGCGGCAAAATAGCTCAGTGATCCAGGCGCGAAAGGGGCCGGCATGGAAACGCTGATCGTCATGGGGGCCTCGGTGGGCGGCGTGAGCGCACTGTCCACCATCTTTGCCGCCTTGCCCGCGAATTTGCCCGCGGCAATCCTGGCCGTCATGCATGTAGGCGCGCGCAACAGCGTGCTGCCCGAGATACTCGGCAAGACCTCCGCCTTGCCCGTGCGCTTTGCAGAAGAGCGCGAACCCGTGCGCGCGGGGCGCATCCTGCTGGCGCCGCCCGACCGTCACATGCTCGTTGCCAACGTGGCCGGCCAGGCGACGGTCGAGCTGACCCGGGGACCGAAGGAAAACCATACGCGTCCCGCCATCGACCCCCTGTTTCGCAGTGCCGCCGCCGCTTTTGGACCGAAGGTAGTGGGCGTGATCCTCAGCGGCTACCTCGACGATGGCACTGCAGGCTTGCAGGCCATCAAGGCCTGCGGCGGCAAGGCATTGGTGCAGGAGCCGCAGGAGGCGGTGGCGCCGTCGATGCCGCAAAGCGCAATTGACTATGCCGGGGTGGATTGGCGCCTGCCGTGCGCCGAGATCGGCCCGGCCCTGCTGGCGCTGGCCAGCGGCGCGCCAGCGCCAGCCGGTGCCGCGCAGTCCTTGCCGCCCGTGCCCCAGTGGATCGCCGTGGAAAACCGTTTTGCCCGGGGAGTGGGGAATATGGACCAACTGGAAAAAATTGCCACGCCATCGACGTTCACCTGTCCCGAATGCCAAGGCACACTGTGGGAGCTGCATGGCCAGAAGCCGCAGCGTTTTCGCTGTCATACGGGCCACAGTTTCACGGCGCTGACGCTTGGCGAGTTGCAGCATGAAAAGGCGGAAGATGCCATGTGGGCCGCCGTCAGGGCGCTGCAGGAAAAAGAAAAGCTGTACCTGAGCCTGGCAGCCAAGGCCCAGGCCTGGCTGCATCCGGGCACGGCCAGCGAGTATGCAGCCAAGGCGCGCCAGGCAGGCGAGCAGGCCGATGTGCTGAAACGGGCCTTGCTGGCTTAAAATAGCGCACGGTCGCGCCATGGCGCGCGACGCCTGATCGCAAAGAAGGTTTATGTCTGCAGAAAAAAAAGAGCCGCTTCCGCTTGCGGCAGCCCCCGTATTGCCGCGCGCGCTGCCGCCCAGGCCGCCAGCAGAATTCAGTTCGCCCGAAGCGGCCCTGGCCCGCAAGCAGGCGCGCGAAGCCAAGGATGCGCAGGTGCGCGGTGTTACCTCTATCGACGCCATGCGCGAGGCCATCAAGCAGGCGGCGCGTGATTTGCCCGCCATCACCGAGGTGCCGCGCCTGGCCATGCTGGACGCGGCCGCCTTCCGCGCGCGCGCCGCGCTGGGCCTGCCATTCCTGATGCGCGGGCTGGTGCAGCGCTGGCCCTTATCCCAGTTGCTGCCCGACGTCTTGCGCGAGCAGTTCAGCCACGTGCCCGTGCGCGCGCGGGTGGGCGACTACATCAACACGGCGTTTGCGGCCGACCGCGCCATGCAGGATATGTCGATGGGGCAATACCTGGACCTGGTGGCAGAGGGCAAGTACGCGCTGCCGCCTTACCTGGGCAACCTGGAATTGCGCGAACTGAACCGCCTGTGCCACTGGCCCACGTATTTCGACAAGATGGGTCCGCCGCGCTTCTGGGTGGGGCCGGCCGGCACGGTGACACCTTTGCATTGCGATTACGACGACAATATCTTTGCGCAAGTGTGGGGCCGCAAGCGCATCTTTTTGTCGCCGCCGCACCATGACGCTTTTCTTTACCCGAGCGAAGCGAACGCCATCCTGTTCGGCTCGCCTTTCGACCCGGAAGCGCCCGATTTCGAGCGTTTCCCGCTGGCGCGCCAGGCCGCCATGATCGAATGCATCGTCGAGCCGGGCGACATGCTGTACGTGCCCGCCGGCTGGTACCACCAGGTGCGCGCGCTGACGTTTTCCCTGTCCTCGAACCGCTGGGCCAGGGCCGTGCCGCTGGCGCTGCGGCGTACCGAGGCTTAATCCGCTGGCACGATGGCCTTGCCATCGGCACGCAGGCGCTTGGGCCGCCACTCGCTGAGGATGCCCGCACAAATGATCAGTATCGCGCCCACGATGGCCAGGGCCGGCAGGCGTTCGCCAGCGATACGTCCGATGACGCCGGCCCACACGGGTTCGCCCGCATAGATCAAGGTGGCCTTGGTGGCGGAAATGCGCTTTTGCGCCCAGTTCATCACATATTGGATCAGTGCGCTGGCGCAGCCCAGGGCCAGTACGCTGAGGATGAAAGTCTTGCCGAGGACGGGTGGCGCTTCGCCCATGACGGGCATCAGCAGCAGGGCGATCAATGATGCCGTGGCCAGCTGCACGATGGTCACGCGAAGGATGTTCAATTGCGGCGACACGCGGCTGATGAGGATGATTTCCAGTGCAATCGCGATAGCGCCGACGGCCGTGATCAGCTCGCCCGTGCCGAAGGCCATGCTCAAGCCGTCCGTGCCGGTGAGCAGCAGCAAGCCGACGAACGCCAGCACGACGGCCGCCCATACGGCAGGATGGGGGCGCTGCTTGAAGACCAGCCACTGCACCAGCGGCACGATGGGCACATAAAAGGCCGTGATGAAGGCCGATTTGCTGCTCGTGATATGCATCAAGCCATAGGTTTGCAGCGCGTAGCCGCCAAAGATGCTCACGCCGATGGCCATGCCCGTCAGCAATTCGGCCTTGCTCAGATGGCGCAGCTGGCCCCGGCAAATCAGGGCGCCTATACTGGCGGCCACGGCAAAGCGGGCGGCCACGAAGGCCAGCGGACCGCTGACCGTCACGGCATGTTGCACGACGAGAAAAGTGCCGCCCCAGATGAAGGTGATGGCGATCAGCGCCAGTTCGGGCAGGCCAAAGGCGGGCGGGGGACTTGCGTGTGTTTTCATGGGAGGCTATGCTATGAGCAAAATATTTCCCATCATCATAGGAGCAATATATTGCGCAGTCAAGTCGAGGCCGGTGGCGTGCTGGCACACCTGGCCACCAATCTGCGGCGCTTGCGCCTTGCCGCCGGCCTCAGCCAGGAAGAACTGGCGCGCAGCTCAGGCCTGAGCCGGCGCATGGTCAATGGCGTCGAGGCGGGCAGCACCAACATCAGCCTGGCCAACCTCGACCATGTGGCGGCCGCCTTGAACGTGGCCTTTGTCGACCTGGTCCAGCCGCCGCAGCAGCCGCACGAGAGCCTGCGCGTGCTGATGTGGCAAAGCGCGTCGCAGGCCAGCCAGGCCGTGCTGCTGGGCGCGGCGCCCGCCAGCCGCCAGGTGGAACTGTGGTCGTGGACCCTGGCGCCGGGCGAGCGCTATGATGCGCAAGCCGATCCGGCGGGTTTCAGCGAAATGCTCTACGTGCTCGAAGGCGAGCTGCAGCTCGTGCTGGCGGCGGAAACCAGGCAACTGGCCACGGGCGATTTTTTCGTCTTCAGCAGCGCGCAAGCGTATGCCTACGTGAATGCGGGCGAGTCCACCTTGCGATTTACGCGTAGTGTGGCAAGTTGACGGCGCAATCAGGGCAGGCCATATCCTCCAGCAGCGGCGGCTGTTCATGGCCGCAGCCCAGGTCGAGCACACTTTTGCCTCCTAGCCCAGGCAGCATGGCGCGCCGGTCTAGATGTACTGTGTCATGCGTCGATGTCCTTGCGGGGCGTGCGCTTGGCATGCCCGCTGCGTTGCGCCCGGTAAATGCCTGCGTGGCCGGAAAACAGATAGGCCACGACGCAGGCGATGGCCGCGTAGACTCCGATCTCGGCGCCAAATAGTTCCATGGCCATCAGGGTCGAGGCGATCGGCGTGTTGGCCGCGCCCGCAAACACGGCAACGAAGCCGATGGCGGCCAGCAGGGTGACGGGCTGGTGCAGCAGCGGGCCCAGCGCATTGCCCAGGGTCGCGCCGATGAAGAACAATGGCGTCACTTCGCCGCCCTTGAAACCCGTTCCCAATGAAACAATGGTAAACGCCATCTTGCCGAGGAAGTCGTATGCGGGCAAGGGTTCCTTGAGTGCATCGACGATGGTGGGGATGCCCAGGCCGATATACTTGTCCGTGCCGATCAGCCACACGGCAATGGCAACGACGAGGCCGCCCATGAGCGGACGCAGCGGCGCGTAGCCGATCCAGCGCTTCATCAAGCCGTTCAAGCCGTGCGTGGCTTGCGCAAACAGTTTGCCCGTCACGCCGAACAGCACGCCAGCGAGCACCATGGCGCACAAGGTCCAGGCGGAGAGGGCGGGGATCAACGGCACGGCGTAATGCGTATGGTGGACTCCCCATAGCAAGCCCACCTGGTCGGCGATGACGGCAGCAGCCAGGCAGGGCAGCATGGCTTCGTAGCGCAAGCGGCCGATGGCCAGCACTTCCAGACCAAAGATGGCGCCCGCCAGCGGCGTGCCGAAGACGGAGGCAAAGCCGGCGCTGATGCCGGCCATCAGGATGATGCGGCGGTCTTCATTGTTCAGGCGAAACATGTGCGTGAGCTGGTCGGCCAGCGCGCCACCCATTTGCACGGCCGTGCCTTCGCGCCCGACGGAGGCGCCAAACAGATGCGAGATGAGAGTGCCGCCCAGCACCAGCGGCGCCATGCGCAAGGGGATGATTTTTTTCGGATCGTGGATTTCATCGATGAGCAGGTTCGCGCCCCCTTCGACACTGCTGCCGTAGCGCAAATACAGCCAGCCGACGACAAAGCCGGCCACGGGCAGCAGCCAGATCAGCCAGGCGTGGGCCATCCGCGTGCGCGTGGCCCAGTCAAGGGCGTACAGGAAGCCGGCCGAAGCCGTGCCGGCCAGCACGGCCACGGCAGCGGCGATCAGCAGCCATTTGACCAGGTGCAGAAATAAATCGCGAAGAGGGGCAAGCCGGCGCATCGTGCATCCAGTCAAGGCTGATGGGTGGGTAGTTCCTTACAAGCCCAGTTCCGCCACCAGTGCCTGGCCGATGGCCCGCTGTTCGGCCAGGATGGCGCGCAGGTGGCGGGGGCGCGTCCTGACGTTGGTCATGACTACGCGCAGCACATTGGTGGGGCCAGGGTAGCGCGTCGATTCCAGTACCGTGCGCGACACGAAGCTGTGGCCTTGCTCCTTTTGCCGGTTTTGCAGCTTGGCGTTGAGCGTGTTCAGCTGCTTGTTCAGTTCGATGGCGGCCTCCACCTGGCCGCCGGCCAGGAAGGCCTCCATGCGCTGGCGCAAGTGCGCCGGCACGTAGCGGTAGGTCAGAATAAAGGTGTCCGAGCGCGTGACGAGTTCGAAATCCTGCTGGTCGGCCAGCAAATCCTGCAACTGGCCGGACAGGGTGGCCGCCTGCTGCAGCAAGGTCGTGTAGCCGGACACACCGAGCACCTTGAACGAGGTCCACAGTTTCAAGGCGTCAAAGCGGCGCGAGCCCTCCAGCGACGTCTGGCCCAGGTCGCCCGAGTTGTCGCGCAAGATGTAGTTGGCGTTGTGCTTCAGCAAGTTCAGGCTGGCGCTATCCTTGAACAGCACCATGCTTTGCGCCATCGGCACCCACAGCAATTTATGCCCGTCGATGACGACGGAGTCGGCCAGGGCAATGCCGTCGTACAGCGCGCGGTACTGTTCCGCGATCAGGAGGGCGCCGCCCCAGGCCGCATCCACATGGAACCAGATGCTTTCTCGCGCGGCAATGGCCGCCATGGCGGCCAGCGGGTCGATGGCGCCTGTTTCCGTCGTGCCGGCGATGCCTATCATGGCGACGACCTTGATCCTGCGCAATTTTAAATCGGCAATCGTCTCTTCCAGCGCGGCCACGTCGATGCGGTTGTCGCGGTCGACGGCCACCAGCTGCAAGGCGTTTTCACCGAGGCCCAAGGTTGCCAGCGCCTTCTTCACGGAATAATGACTGCGGGCCGAGCCGATCACGGCAAGCCCCGCGTGGCTAGAATCCTGCATGGCGGCAAACAGCCCCCGCTTGCGCGTGCCGGGCAGTTGCTGCTCCAGCGCCACGGCCAGGGCCGTCAAGTTGCCCATGGTGCCGCCATTGACGACATTGCCCAGCGCGCCGCTGGTGGCCGCCATCGCTTGCGTGTAGACATGATCGGGCTGCTGGTAGACCTGGCGGTGCAGCCAGCCGAGGATCTGTTTTTCGATCAGGGTCGACACGTACGCCGTCTCGATCTTGACCTGGTTCTGGTTCAAGGTGGCTGTAAACGCTTCGGCCAGCACGCTGATCCACGGCAGGGCCTGCGTCATGTGGCCGATGTATTGCGGGTGGTTCAGCTGGGCCGTATTGGCCAGCACGGTGGTGTCGAGTTCTTGCAGGAAATCCGCCACGGCCATGCCATGTGCGGGCAGGCTGGTGTCGGACAGTTGCGTCAGCAGTTCCGCATACGGCGTGTGCGGATAGGGCGTGTCGCGTTCTGCGGCCAGCCAGCCGCCCAGCATGCGCAAGGCTTGCTGCAAGGGCGCGGGTGCCTGTTGCAGCGCATCGATGGAAAAATGCTGCAGCAGCAGCTGTTCGATAGGGGTATCGGTCATGGCGCCTTGTCTTCTCTACGGATTGCGGGTGCCACGGTGACAAAAATGCATCGCACCCAGGCTGAAGCGGGATTTTACCCGACTCCGCCTGAGCGCATCAGTTTGCTATCAGTGTCTGTGATCAGAAGTAGTTGAGGCCCAGCGCCGCCTTGACTTCATCGGCCGTGCGGGCCGCCACTTCGCGTGCGCGGAACGTGCCTTCTTTCAGCATCTGGATGACTTGCCCCTTGTCCTTGGCGAACTCTTCGCGGCGGGCACGGATCGGCGCCAGCATTTCCTGCAAGACCACGTCCAGGCGTTTCTTGACGATGCTGTCGCCCAGGCCGCCGCGCACGTAATGGGCTTTCATTTCCGCCAGCGCGGCTTTTTCCGGATCAAACGCGTCCAGATAGGTAAACGCGATATTGCCTTCCAGGTGGCCCGGGTCTTCCACGCGCAGGTGCAGCGGGTCGGTATAGACTTTTTTCACGGCGGCCGTGATTTCGGCCGAGGTCGCGCCCAGGTTGATGGTGTTGCCCAACGACTTGCTCATCTTCGCCTTGCCGTCGATGCCGGGCAGGCGGCCGATGTCCGGTACCAGCGCCTTGCATTCCATTAGCACTTCGCGGTTGTACATGCGGTTGAAGCGGCGCACGATTTCATTCGTTTGCTCGATCATCGGGATCTGGTCTTCGCCCACAGGCACCACGCCCGCCTTGAAGGCCGTGATGTCGGCCGCCTGGCTGGCAGGATAGGTCAAAAAGCCGGCTGGAATGTCGCGCTCGAAGCCGCGCAGGCGGATTTCTTCCTTGACGGTGGGGTTGCGCTCAAGGCGCGCCACGGTGACGATGTTCAGGTAGTAAAAGGTCAGCTCGGCCAGTTCCGGGATTTGCGACTGGATGAACACGGTAGTCTTGCTCGGGTCGATGCCGACGGCCAGGTAGTCGAGCGCCACTTCGACGACATTGCGGTGCACCTTGTCGATGTCGTCCATATTGTCCGTCAGCGCCTGCGCGTCGGCCAGCATGATGAATTGCTTGTAGCTGTTCTGGTAGCTGACGCGGTCGCGCAAACTGCCCACGTAGTGGCCCAAGTGCAAGGGACCGGTCGGGCGGTCGCCCGTCAGGATCACGGATTGCGAAGCGATGGCGGCGGCCGACAGCGGTGCCGCCGGTGCGTCGTTCTGGTCTTGGGTATCTGGGGTGTTAGGCAAGCTCATCAAGTTTCCTTTTGAGCCGCCTGCATCGGGGATGATCCAGGCTGAGCCTGTTACGCCACCGATCGAGGCGGCGTGGATCAAATTCACATCACTATGCAGTGGCCGCGCGAAAGTGAGCGGGACCACCAATTCAAGCAGGCGTGTTGTGACGGGATAAATTTCATGGCGTTATGGTTGCAGTTCGGGCGCGTTCTGTCAAGTTGCGCCCCGATTTATCTGCTGCGCTGCGTCAGAGACTGGCCTACTGCGGAACTTGCTTTAAGGGTATTATTGCCGTTCGGCCACTTTTGCGTGGCATGAATCCATTGGAGAACAGTATGCGCGTGTCGTCCCCCGTCCGGCTCACCGGCCTGGCCTTGGTTATCAGTTCCCTGTTTGCTGCACCCGTGCTGGCGCAAACGCCGCCGATGGCGCCCGATATCGGCGCCAAGCTGGTCATGCCCGATGTCAATGATTACGTCAAACGCGTGGTGATGATTCCCATGCGCGACGGCGTCAAGCTGTACACGGTGATCGTCGTGCCGAAAGACGCCAAACGGGCGCCCATCATGCTCACGCGCACGCCGTACAACGCGGCCCGCCGCGCCCAGCGCGCCACCAGCGCCAGCATGCTGGCCACCTTGCCGCAGGGCGACGATACCCTGGTGGAAAATGGCTACATCCGCGTGTTCCAGGACGTGCGCGGCAAGCATGGTTCCGAAGGCGATTACGTCATGACGCGTCCCGTGCGCGGCCCGCTCAACAATACCAAAGTCGATAACGTCACTGATGCGTGGGACACCATCGACTGGCTGTCGAAGAATATTCCGGAAAGTAATGGCAAGGTGGGCATGCTGGGCTCCTCGTACGAAGGGCATACGGTGCTGATGGCCCTGGTCGACCCGCATCCGGCGCTGAAGGTGGCCATTCCCATGAGCGCCATGGTCGATGGCTGGCGCGGCGACGACTGGTTCCATAACGGCGCCTTCCGCATGCCGAGCTTGTCTTACCTGGCGTGGCAGACGAGCGTGCGCGGCAGCGCCGAATCGCCCGTGCTGGGCGTGTACGACGATTACGAAGCGTATCTGCGCATCGGCTCGGCTGGCGACTATGCGAAGAAATTCGGCATCGACAAGCTGACGTACACGAAAAAGCTGTTCGAGCACCCGGCCTACGACAGTTACTGGCAGGAACAGGCGCTCGACAAGATCCTCGCCAAGCGTCCGCTGATCGTGCCCACCATGCACGTGGTAGGACAGTGGGACCAGGAAGACATCTATGGCGCCTATGCCACCTACGCGGCGATGGAAGGGCGCGACAAGCGCAACAATCTTAATTACCTGGCGGTGGGGCCGTGGCGTCACAGCGGCGTCAACTATGAAGGTTCGACCCTGGGCGCCCTGAAATTTGACGGCGATACGGCGCGCCAGTTCCGCGAAAAAGTCATGCAGCCATTCCTCAATCAATACCTGAAGGATGGCGCGCCGGAAGCGAACACGGCGCCCGTGGTGTCGTACCAGAGCGGCACGAACCAGTGGCAGCGCCTGCAGCAGTGGCCGCTGGCTTGCGAGACCTGCGACACCAAGCTGACGCCGATCTACCTGCAGGATGGCTACAAGCTGGGCTTTGCGGCGCCATCGGGCGTTGCGAATGCGGCTGAAGGCGCATCCGACGAATATGTGGCCGATCCGGCCAAGCCCGTACCGTTCGTGGCGCGTCCCGTGCGCCTCGGCGATGGCGATCAGTGGAAACCCTGGCTGGTCAGCGACCAGCGCGGCTATGCGGACCGCACGGATGTGCTCAGCTATGTTTCCGAACCGTTGAAGACGGCCGTGCGCATCGCCGGCGCACCGATGGTGAACCTGTTCGCCGCCACCAGCGGCACGGATGCCGACTGGGTGGTCAAGCTGATCGACGTGTATCCGGA
This sequence comes from Janthinobacterium sp. Ant5-2-1, assembly GCF_001445815.1. Classification (NCBI taxonomy): domain Bacteria; kingdom Pseudomonadati; phylum Pseudomonadota; class Betaproteobacteria; order Burkholderiales; family Oxalobacteraceae; genus Janthinobacterium; species Janthinobacterium sp. Ant5-2-1. The sequence continues at coordinate 21,561 of NZ_LNCE01000034.1, forward strand.
CGAAGTGCCGTCGCAGCCGGCCATGGGCGGCTATCAATTGGGCGTGGCGATGGATATCTTCCGTGGCCGCTACCGCGACAGCTTCGAGCACCCGACGGCGATTCCAGCCGGCAAGGTCGAACGCTACCGTTTCGCCTTGCCGAACGCCAATCACGTCTTCCTGCCCGGCCATCGCATCGCCGTGCAAGTGCAGTCGAGCTGGTTTCCGCTGTACGACCGCAACCCGCAAACCTTCGTGCCGAACATCTTCCTGGCCCAGCCTGGCGATTATAAAAAGGCGACGCAGCGCGTGTACCACGCGGCAGGGGCGGCCAGCGCGATCGAGTTGCCGATTGCGCCGCTCGACGCCCGCTAGCCGGCCCGCATGAGGATGGCCCCCGCCGCGATCAGGGCGATGGACAGGTAGCGGCGGGGGCTGATTTTTTCGCGCAGGAACAGGGCCGCAATGGCGATGGCGAACAAAATCGACGTTTCGCGCAGGGCCGCGATGGCGGCCACAGGCGCCTGCGTCATGGCCCACAGGGCCAGGCCATACGAAGCGAGGGTGCCGAAACCGCCAAAGGCGGCCAGGCGCCATTGCGTTTGCGCATAGGCAAGCAAGTCGGCGGGGCGGCGCAACGCCGTCCACAGCAGCAGTCCCGTTCCGTTCAAGACGAAAATCCACATGGTGTAGGCGGACGGCGCGCCGGACAGGCGTACGCCGATGCCGTCGATCAGGGTATAGCTGGCGATGACGCAGGCGTTGCCCAGCGCAAAGGCGGTGGCGCGCCCTGTTTGTTTCGTGGCGCCAGGCGTGGCGGGCCGGCGCGCGGCAACATACAGGCCAAGGATGCCCGCGCAGATGCAGGCGACAGCGCCCATCTGCATGGCGGACAGGCGCTCGCCGATCAGCGGCCAGCTGGCCAGCGCCACGATGAGCGGCGCGCTGCCGCGCATCAGGGGGTAGGCATGGCTCATGTCGCCGGCCTTGTAGGCGGCCGCCAGCAGAGAATAATAGGCCAGCTGCGCCACGGCCGAGGCGGCCAGATAGGGCCAGCTGGCGGGCGCGGGAGCATCGACGAAGGGCAGCACGGCCAGCGAGATCAGGGCCGCGCCGACGGAGACGAGCACTGTGCTGAGAAAGGTATCCTTGCCCGACTTGACGATGGCGTTCCAGCTGGCGTGCAGCAGGGCGGCAAACAGGACGACGGCGACGACGAAACCGGACATGCGGGCCTTATCGGGGGCGTATGCTCTGCGACAACAGTTCCTGGCGGTGATGGCGCTGGAAACCCTCCATCAGGGTACCCGAGCGGCCAGCTTTTTCCAGCAGTTCGCGCAAGGTGGCCTGGTCTTCCGCCGTCAGCGACTTGCGCGACAGGTAGGCGCCGCTCATACCCCACGGCAATTCCGGCAAGGCCTCCAGGCGCAGGCGGTCTGCCAGGCCATACACGCGCGCATCGTTTTGCGCCACGCCGGCCAGGATGGTGGGGCTCATGATGGTGGCGTCGATGAAGCCGCTTTGCATCAGGCGCGCCACGGAGAGCGCGTCGACTTCGTAGAACAGGCGTCCCTGGCTGCTCAGTTCCTTCGCCAGCGCCTGGTAAGACACGCCATAGTCGTAGCCGCGCACGAGCGCCACGCGCAGTTCGCGCCGCTCGATCAGTTCCTGCATGGTGTTGATGGGCGCGCGCGCGCCTTGCAGCGAGATCAGCAGGGGCCGGTTGCCCATCAGGGGGATGAACAGGCCATGCTGGTCGCGCCGCGGCGTGCTGCTGGCGGGTATCAGCATATCGGCCTTGCCCGCCTCGAACATCGCTTCCAGGCGCGCGCGCGGCACGGCCGTGAAGATGAAATTGCAGCCGAGCTTGGCGCCCATGCTGCGCAGCAAGTCGGGATAGATGCCGCCGATGCTGGCGCCGTTGATCACCACGCTGGCGCCGATGGCGGAAACGGGCACCTGGATGTCGCGCGAGCATTGCGCGCCGGCCAGGGACGGCAGCGCCAGCGCCAGCATGGCCATGGCTCGGCGCCAGGCGCTGGAATAAAAGTCAGTCATACCCATCCTTGCTTGCCATCGAATGCCGGGCGTCGGTAACGCCCCGCTGATTATCCCATTCTCGCCTATTTATTTCTCAAATGCAATATTATGCCGCCGGCTACTTTGTGGTGGAAACCATCAGTCTTGCCTGGCGTTGCGCCTTGAAGTAGCGCCAGGCCACCACGATGCCCAGGGTTTGCATGATGGCGCACAGGTAGAAGGTGCTGCCGATGCGCCAGTCCTGCGGCGGCAAATGGCTCACTTCGCCGAGGATCATGCTGCCGAGCAAAGGCATGATGATGATGCCCAGGCTGCTGATCGATTGCAGTGAACCCATCAGTTCCCCCTGTTCGCCGGCGTTCGATGACTTCGAGATGATGCCTTGCAGGGCCGGGCCGGCGGCAAAGGCCAGCAAGTTGCACAGGATCAGCGCATACATCATCCAGCCTTGCGTGGCCATGCCGTACAGCAGGTAGGTGAGGGCGCCCGACGCCATGCCCAGCAAGGACAAGCGCACTTCGCCAAAGCGCTTGATGAGTATGCCCAGCAAGCCCGCCTGCACGACGGCCGCGCACAGGCCCACGCAGAACAGGGCGATGCCGTTCTGGCGCGGCGTCCAGTCGAAGCGGAAGTGCGTGTACAGCACCCACGTGGTGTTGAGCATCATTTGCGCAAACGTCATCAGGCCGAAGGCCAGCACCAGGCCGCGGATTTCCACGCGGCGTACCAGTTTCAGCAGGGCGGCAAACGGGTTGATGCGGGCCAGGGTGAAGGGCGCGCGCGGACCCGGCTGCAGCGACTCGGGCACGCAGAAATAGCCGTAGATGAAATTGGCCGCCGACAGGCCCGCCGCCACGTAAAACGGCAGGTGCAGATTGATCTCGCCCAGCAGGCCGCCCAGCATGGGACCGCAAATGAAGCCCAGGCCAAAGGCGGCACCGATCTTGCCGAAGCTCTTGGCGCGGTTCTCGGGCGTGGAAATGTCGGAGGCGTAGGCGGACGCGACCGACATGCTGGCCGACGAGACGCCGCCGATGATGCGGCCGATGAACAGGCAGGCCAGGTTGGGCGCCCAGCCCGTGGCGAGAAAGTTGACGCCCATGCCGGCCATCGAATACAGCAGTACGGGACGGCGTCCCACGCGGTCGCTGATGGCGCCCAGCATGGGCATGAAGATGAATTGCAGCAAGCCAAAAACGGCTGCCATGATGCCGTACCAGAACGCCTGCGCATCCTTGCCGTCGACAAAGTCGCCGATCAGGATGGGCAGCACGGGCACCACCAGGCCGATGCCCAGCATATCGATGAAGACGCAGACGAGGATGAAATTGAGGTTGCCGGCGCGCGCGGGCGCTGCGGACGAGGACGGGGAATGGCTGTCGGGGCTGGTTTTATCGGACATGCATGCTTTCGGCGCGTTGGTATTGCGCCGGCGTCCTGCAGTTTTCTGCTGGCGCGCGGCGCGATAGCTGAGCCTTGCATTATAGACAGCATGCGCGCTGCTGGCTATCGCCACCAGGTTTATGCGCCCGCGCCCCATTCGTCCGCAAAGGCGGCGCGGAAATCCGTCAGCACGGCCAGCCGTTGTTCAGCCAGCGCGCGGCCCGCCGCCGTCTGCATCTTGCCGGGCAGCTTGTCGAGCTTGGTGACGATATGGTCGAGTGCGTAGGCCTTGTCGTCGAGCGGGCGATGCGCGGCCAGCGGGTCGCTGCCATGCGCCAGCGCGCTATCCATGCGCGCGGCCGTATAGAACAGGCGCGCCAGTCCCACGGCGCCCAGCGCGTCGATGCGGTCGGCATCCTGCACGATTTGCGCTTCGATGGTGTGCGGCGGCAGGTTGGCGGAAAAGCTGTGCGTCTCGATGGCGTGGGCCACGCCGGCCAATTTTTCTGCCGGGAAATCCAGTTCGGCCAGCTGGCGGCAAGCCAGCGCTGCCGCCTGGCGCGAGGCCAGGTGGCGCTCGGGGTGGTTTTTCGGCAAGTTGACCAGGTCGTGCAGATAGCAGGCGGCCATCACCGTGAGGGCGTCGGCTTGCGCATATTCCTGCAGCAGGACGCTGGCGTTGCGCCAGACACGGTGCAGATGGTTGATGTCGTGGGCGCTGTCATCGCCCAGGCCGGCCGTGGCCAGCGCCAGCAGGCGTGGCTGCCATTGGGAAAGCAAAGAATGCATGGTTCAACGTTGTAAAAAGCAGGGGCCGCCAGTGTGGCATAAAACGCCGCCGCGTGCGGCGGGACGCCCGGCACTTCGGCGTGCCGTATTTGCCACATAAATTGTATTTTTGGAAAGCGCCAGTCAGACGAATGCTCTTTTTTAGTGCATGTAAAATTTACATGGGGTAACATTGCCGCACGGAAATTAGAAGCATAAGCTAATTGCGAGAAAGTATTTGCAAAAACATACAAGTGGCAGCCATTCCATCGTGCTTGGCGCGTCACATCCAGGGCTTGCATGCAGCGCGCCCTGGCCTGCGCCCCAGGCGAGTTAACGAAAGGATTATCATGAACACCAATTCCAGCGACACTGGCGCAACCGTTGCCAAGGCTGCCGAATACCTGGCCTTTACCCTGGGCCAGGAAGAATATGGCATCGACATTCAGAAAGTCAGCGAAATCCGCAGCTATGAAACGCCGACCCGCATCGCCAACGCCCCCGAGTTCGTCAAGGGTGTGGTCAACCTGCGCGGCATCATCGTGCCCATCGTCGACATGCGCATCAAATTCAACCTGGGCACGCCCAGCTATGACCAGTTCACCGTTGTCATCATCCTCAACATCGGCAACCGCGTCGTCGGCATGGTCGTCGACCGCGTCTCCGACGTCACCACCCTGATGCCGGAACAGATCAAGCCGGCGCCGGACATGGGCCGTTCGATCAACACGGAATACGTGATCGGCCTGGGCACCATCGACGAGCGCATGCTGATCCTGGTCGATATCGACCAGCTGATGTCCAGCGCCGACATGGGCTTGATCGAAAAACTAGCCGCTTGAGTCTTGCTGCAGGCCAGCAGGCCAAGTTTATCGGAAATAATTGACCCCAAGCATTGTTTGCTTTTTGTACAAGGCGCACGCTAGCGCCTTTCCTGGCGCACGGTTCAGCCGAACCGTGCGCCAGTTTCACTTTGGTTTCACTTTTTCACGCCCGCTTTGATACCGCAGCCAGCCAGTGCGCGCCAAAGGGATGCCATCAGCCATTCGGCATGCTGGCGTCGGGGCTTTTTAGGATAGTCACATGAATGTATTACGCAACGTCAGCATCGGTGTCCGCCTTGGACTCGGTTTTGCCGTGATCTTGCTGTTTTCCATGCTCATTACGGGCATCAGCGTCTGGCGCCTGCACGACGTGGCCAGCGCCACGCGCGTCATGATGGAGCAGCCGCTGGCGAAGGAACGCTATATTTCCGACTGGTATGGCCGTATCGACAGCGCCGTGCGCCGCACCATCGCCATTGCCCGCAGCAGCGATACCTCGCTCAGCGGCTATTTCGCCGAAGAATCGAAAGTCTCGTCGTCCAGCTCGGCCGAACTGCAAAAGAAAATCGAGGCACTGATCGACAAGCCGGAAGAAAAAGCCATGTTCGCGGGCTTGCTGGAACAGCGCAAGGTGTACATCGGTTCGCGCGACCAGGTCTACAAGCTGAAGGGCGAAGCACAGGTCGATGCCGCCAACGAGGTGTTTGAAAAGACCTTCGTGCCGGCCGCCGCCAAGTACCAGAAGATGGTGCTGGACTTGCTGGAACACCAGCGCGCCAGCATCGACACAACGGCGCGCGAGATCGACGCCGTCGCCAATACCAGCCGCAACCTGATGCTGGTGCTGGCCGCGCTGGCGCTGGCTTTTGGCGTCATCTGCGCGTGGGTCTTGACGATGGGCATCGTGCGCCCCCTGCGCACGGCCGTGGAAGTGGCGCGCAAGGTGGCCGATGGCGACTTGACGGCGCAGATCGACGCCAGCGCCAAGGATGAAACGGGGCAATTGCTGCAAGCGTTGAAGGACATGAACACGAGCCTGCTCAACATCGTCGGCGAAGTACGCAGCGGCACGGACAGCATCGCCACGTCCTCGACGCAGATTGCCGCCGGCAACCAGGACTTGTCGTCCCGCACGGAAGAGCAGGCAGGTTCCCTGGAAGAAACGGCGTCGTCGATGGAAGAGCTGACCAGCACCGTGAAGCAGAATGCGGACAATGCGCGCCAGGCCAACCAGTTGGCGGCGTCGGCCGCGCAAGTGGCCGTCAAGGGCGGCGAAGTCGTGGCGCAAGTGGTGGGCACGATGGAATCGATCAACGCTTCGTCGAACAAGATCGTCGACATCATTTCCGTCATCGATGGCATCGCCTTCCAGACGAATATCCTCGCCCTGAACGCGGCCGTGGAAGCGGCGCGCGCGGGTGAGCAGGGCCGCGGCTTTGCCGTCGTGGCCTCCGAAGTGCGCAACCTGGCACAGCGTTCCGCTTCGGCCGCGAAGGAAATCAAGACCCTGATCGGCGCGTCGGTCGAGCAAGTCAACGCGGGCAGCATGCTGGTGGCGCAAGCCGGTTCGACCATGAACGATATCGTCGACAGTGTGCAGCGCGTGAGCGACATCATCACGGAAATCACGGCAGCCAGCAGCGAGCAAAGCGTGGGCATCGACGAGATCAACCGCGCCATCGGCCAGATGGATGCCGTGACACAGCAAAATGCGGCGCTGGTGGAAGAGTCGGCGGCGGCCGCCGAATCGATGCAGCACCAGGCGCACAACCTGGCGCAGGTCGTCAGCGTCTTTAAATTGAACGGCCAGCTGGCGCCCAAACGCCCGGCGGCGCCGCAAACCGCCTTGCGCATCGGCACACGCTGATGGCAGCCGCGGCTGCCCCGAGCAGCCGCAACCCTTTTATATAGTCTGGTTCCGCTTTTTTAGGATATTCACATGAATTTGTTAAGAAACGTCAGTATCGGTGTGCGCCTCGGCCTGGGTTTTGCCGTGATCTTGCTGTTTTCCATGCTCATCACGGGCATCAGCGTGTGGCGCTTGCATGACGTGGCCATGGCCACGCGCACCATGATGGAATTGCCGTTGGCGAAGGAACGCTATATTTCCGACTGGTACGCCAAGATCGACAGCGGCGTGCGCCGCACCACGGCCATCGCGCGCAGCAGCGACACGACCTTGGGCGCGTATTTTGCGGAAGAAGCCAAGCAATCGTCGGTGGTCTCGGGCGAATTGCAAAAGAAAATCGAAGCCTTGATTTCCAGCCCGGAAGAAAAGGAGTTGTTCCGCCTCGTGAGCGAACAGCGCAAGGTCTACCTCGATTCGCGCGCGCAAGTGTCGAAGCTGAAGGCGGATGGACAGGAAGCGGAAGCGGAGCAAGCTTTCAAGGGCGTCTTCGTGCCCGGCTCGACGAAATACTTGAAAGTGGTCAACGACATGCTGCAGCACCAGCGCGCCAGCATCGACACGACGGCGCGCGAGATCGACGAGGTCGCCAAGACGAGCCGCAACCTGCTGCTGACCCTGGCCGTGCTGGCGCTGGGCTTTGGCGTCGTCTGCGCCTGGTTGTTGACGATGGGCATCGTGCGTCCCCTGCGCACGGCCGTGGACATTGCCCGCAAGGTGGCCGATGGCGACTTGACGGCGCAGATCGACGCCAGCGCCAAGGATGAAACGGGGCAATTGCTGCAAGCGTTGAAGGACATGAACACGAGCCTGCTCAACATCGTCAGCGAAGTGCGTACGGGCACGGACAGCATCGCGACCTCGTCGACGCAAATTGCCGCCGGCAACCAGGACCTGTCGTCCCGCACGGAAGAGCAGGCAGGTTCGCTGGAAGAAACGGCGTCGTCGATGGAAGAACTGACCAGCACCGTGAAACAGAATGCGGACAATGCGCGCCAGGCCAACCAGTTGGCGGCGTCGGCGGCGCAAGTGGCCGTCAAGGGTGGCGAAGTCGTGGCGCAGGTGGTGGGCACAATGGAATCGATCAACGCCTCGTCGAACAAGATCGTCGACATCATTAGTGTCATCGATGGCATCGCCTTCCAGACGAATATCCTGGCCCTGAACGCGGCCGTGGAAGCGGCGCGCGCGGGTGAGCAGGGTCGCGGTTTTGCCGTCGTGGCCTCCGAAGTGCGCAACCTGGCACAGCGTTCCGCTTCGGCCGCGAAGGAAATCAAGACCCTGATCGGCGCGTCGGTCGAGCAAGTCAACGCGGGCAGCATGCTGGTGGCGCAAGCCGGTTCGACCATGACCGATATCGTCGACAGTGTGCAGCGCGTGAGCGACATCATCACGGAAATCACGGCGGCCAGCAGCGAGCAAAGCGTGGGAATCGACGAGATCAACCGCGCCATCGGCCAGATGGATGCCGTGACACAGCAAAATGCGGCGCTGGTGGAAGAGTCGGCGGCGGCCGCCGAATCGATGCAGCACCAGGCGCATAACCTGGCGCAAGTGGTGAGCGTATTCAAGCTGAATGGGCAGCAGGCCAGTGTCAGCGGTTTGAAGGGGATGAAGCGTCCGGTGGCGAAAGAGCCGAAGGAAGCATTGCGGATCGGCCGCGCCGCTTAATCTTTCTCCACCCAGCCGGTAATCGCCAGCTGCGATAGCCGGTCCGCCTCGCCATTCCTGTGGCGAGGAATCCAGCGCAAGCTCACATCCGTGAATTGTTCCAGCAGGGCCACTACGGTGGCCCTTTGCGTTTCCAGTCCCTTGGCGCCCACCGGCGTCGTTTCCAGCACGTCATTGATCACCACTTGGCTGTCGCCATACAGCAGCAGTTGCACGGGCCGCGGGCGCACGCACAGTGCCGCCTGCAGCAAGGCCGTCAGGGCCGCGTATTCCGCGTCGCTGCTGCTGCCATAACCGGCCGCCTCGCTCACTTCGATGCGTTCGCTATTCGGCCCCAGCAGCAGGGCGCCTATGCCCAGCTTGCCCGGGTTCGGATGGGCGGAACCGTCGAACCAGCCGCGCCAGGCCAGCGGGCCGCCGTGGTCCTGGCGGCTGAGCGCCAGCTGCGCGCGGCGCGCCTGCATCTTGGCTTCTTTGCGCAGTTTTCGCGCCGCTGCTTCTTCCGTCATGGCTTGATCAGGAAGGTATCGATGAGGCTGGCTATCCAGCACGCCACCAGGACGCCCACGGCCACTGTCATGGCCGGGCCGTCATTGACGGACAGCGCATCGACTTTTTCCACGATCAGCTGCACGTCGAGTGGCAGGGCGCCGTTGTCGATCTGTGCCATTACCTGGTCCAAACGTGCCATGATCTGGCGCAATACGATCACGAGCGCGATCAGGGCCGGCACGAGGAAGAGGCAGCCGCGCGCCTTGCGTTTCAATACAAAATGCCCGCTGCCGGGAAACACGAGACCCGACAGCAGCAGGGCGAGATTACGTTTGGAAAGGGTGGAGCCGCTCATGCGTGCCTTTGTGAGGAGAAAGAGCGGCTCATCATACTATTGCCAGCCGAATTTGCGCAGATACACGCGTTTCATGAACGTCGTCAGCACCGTGTAGCAGACGAGGATGCCCAGCAGCCAGGGGAAATAGCCCAGCGGCAAGGCTTGCAGCTTGAAGTAAGTCGCCAGCGGTCCCATCGGCAGGAACACTCCCACGGCCATGATGGCGGTGGTGGCTACCAGCAGGGGCACGGACGCGATGCTGTCGATGAAGGGCAGCTTGGGCGTGCGGATCAGGTGCACGATCAGGGTTTGCGTCAGCAGCCCCACGACGAACCAGCCGGACTGGAACAGCGTCTGCTGCTCGGGCGTATTGGCGCCGAACACATGCCACATCAGGATAAACGTGCTGATGTCGAAAATCGAGCTGATGGGGCCGAAGAACACCATGAAGCGGCCGATGTCGCGCGGGTTCCAGCTCAGCGGCTGCTGGATCAGTTCGGCGTCGACATTGTCGAACGGGATGGCGATCTGCGACACGTCGTACAGCAGGTTTTGCACCAGCAAGTGCAGCGGCAGCATGGGCAAAAACGGTAAGAAGGCGCTGGCCACCAGCACGGAAAACACATTGCCGAAGTTCGAGCTGGCCGTCATGCGGATGTATTTGAGCATGTTGCTGAAGGTGCGCCGGCCTTCCAGCACGCCTTCTTCCAGCACCATCAGGCTTTTTTCCAGCAAGATGATGTCGGCCGCTTCCTTGGCGATATCGACGGCCGAATCGACGGAAATGCCGATGTCGGCCGCGCGCAGGGCGGGCGCGTCGTTGATGCCGTCGCCCATGAAGCCGACGATATGGCCATTGCCGCGCAGGGCGCGCACGAGGCGTTCCTTGTGCAGCGGGCTGAGCTTGGCAAACACGGTATTGTCTTCGGCTGCCTTGGCCAGGGTGGCATCGTCCATGTCGTCCAGTTGCGGGCCTTGCAGCACGCCATGCACGGCCAGGCCCACTTCGCGGCAAATCTTCGCCGTCACGAGGTGGTTGTCGCCCGTCAACACTTTCACGGTGACGCCGTGTTCTGCCAGCGCGCGCAGGGCAGGCGCCGTCGATTCCTTCGGCGGATCGAGGAAGGCCACGTAGCCGATCAGGGTCAGCGCCGTTTCATCGGCCACGCCATACACGGTTTTATGCGGCGGCACTTCCTTGACGGCCACGGCCACGACGCGCAAGCCTTCCGCGTTGAGGCCATGCGTGGTTTCCAGCACCTTTTCCAGCAGCGCAGGATCGAGCGGAATGCTGACGCCACCGAGGCGCAGATGGCTGCAGGCGGCGAGGATTTCCTCGACGGCGCCCTTGCAGATCAGTTCATGGTGATCGTTGCGTTCGGAGACGACGACAGACATGCGGCGGCGCACGAAATCGAACGGGATTTCATCGACTTTCACGTAATCGCGCGCCAGCTGCATTTCCGTCTGCAATTCCACATGGTCGAGCACGGCGCGGTCGAGCAGGTTTTTGAGGCCCGTCTGGTAGTGGCTGTTCAAGTAGGCAAATTGCAGCACTTCATCGGATGGCTGGCCGAACACGTCCGTATGGCGCTCAAGCACGATCTTGTCCTGCGTCAAGGTGCCCGTCTTGTCCGTGCACAGCACATCCATGGCGCCGAAGTTCTGAATCGCGTCCAGGCGTTTCACGACGACTTTCTTTTTCGACAGTTTCACGGCGCCCTTGGCCAGGGTGCTGGTGACGATCATGGGCAGCATTTCCGGCGTCAGGCCCACGGCGACCGACAGGGCAAACAGGAACGCTTCCATCCAGTCGCCCTTGGTCCAGCCATTGATGAGGAACACGAGCGGCGCCATCACGAGGGCGAAGCGGATCAAGAGCCAGCTGACGCTGTTCACGCCCGCTTCGAACGCCGTCGGCGTGCGCTCGGTGGCCGTCACTCTCGTGGCGATAGTGCCAAAATACGTGCGATTGCCGGTCGCCAGTACCAGCGCCGTGGCCGCGCCCGAAATCACGTTCGTGCCCATGAACAGCAGATTGGCCAGGTCCATGGGATCGCGGCCTGCGCTGTCGGCCAGTTCGGCCATCTTTTCCACCGGCAAGGATTCGCCCGTCATGGCGGCCTGGCTGACGAACAGGTCCTTTGCTGAAAGCAGACGGCAATCGGCGGGGATCATGTCGCCGGCAGACAGCACGATGATGTCGCCCTGCACTAGCTGGCGGATGGGCAGTTCGATCTGCTGGCCATTGCGCAGCACGGTGGCCGTATTGCTGACCATGGCTTTCAGGCGCTCGGCGGCCCGGTTCGAGCGGCCTTCCTGCACGAAGCGCAGCAGGGTCGAGAGAATCACCATGGTGCCGATGACGATGGTCGCCTTCGGGTCTTCCGTCAGGTAGGAAACGATGGCCAGCACGGTGAGCAGCAGGTTGAACGGATTCTTGTAGCACAGCCACAGATGCTGGTACCAGGCCAGCGGCTTTTCATGCTCGACTTCGTTCGGCCCCGTTTGCGCGCCGATGACTTGCGCCTCGGCATCGCGCAAGCCTTCCAGGCGCGTGTGCAGGCGGTTCAGCGCGCTGTCGAGGTCTTCATGGGCGGCCGCCAGCAGCTGGCGCGCCAGGTGGTCGGGCACGGGACGGGCCGTGCTGTTTTCCAGCGGCATGGCACGGCGGCGGAAATGGCCGGCCGTATGGCGCTTGCGCAGGAACGATTCGAATAAGCGGGTGAAGAGATTCATGGCTCTTCCTTTCACGGCGAGGTGTTGACGGGCGGCGCAGCCGCAGGCAAGACTTGCGTGCCGCCGACGCAACATGGCGAACCATGACGCAGGCGGGCAATCCGGGTCAGTAGCCGGTCGCGATCGGAAAGAGGGAGGAGGCGCGCAGCCGGACTGGCCGCACGAGACACCGCACCTTGCTCAGCAAGGCACGGAGGAAAGAGAGTTCCGCGTTGCTTGCTGTTTAGCTGCCGAGGCAATCACCGATACAAGATCGGCTACTGTCACTAGAACAAGTACCCACGTGGGACTCCGTAAATGAATAATGAGGGCATATTATGGATGGGCTGACCAGGTGTCAACTGAAGAAATCTTAGGTTTCCAAAGTGTAATGTTGGTGGTGGAAATGCACTCGAAATGTGTAATTGAATTTACTTGCTTAGCCATTGTCAGGGCGTAGCACTGGACTATGTCAAGGAGGCGCGCAAGTGCATGCGCGCTGTTGTTTGGGGTTTCGTTGGCTATGTCGTGCCTCGCAAACGGAGGGTATTCTCTTACTCTCGTCTAATTTTTCTCAGCCAAGTGTCCCAAGACTCCACTCGTATAGGTGGATGAGTACTTCGCTCCACATCATGGCGCTTTCTGCTTTCCTCGAGATCGTCTCGAGTTCTCCCTCCTATGACGACAAATCGTATGTTGATGTCCTTATCTGGATCAACTTCAAGCGACCCGGCAGGTCCCAGCAGAGAGTTGTGAAGTAGCTTTCCATCTTCAACACTTTGACGGGTTTGATGAGTGTGCACCCTGAATTCCTGTATGTTATCAATGATATGTCTTGACCGTTTCCTGATCTGGTCAATAGCAATGTCAATTTTGGCGGAGAATTTGTCGTAGTGCCCTTTATTTACCAAATCGAACTCTGCTCCCTTTATCTCAAACAGTGTGACGTCCATTCGAGACCGGCCTGAAAAAATGGCAAAATCAACCGCTCCCTCCGCTACTGGGAATTCGGAAAAACAAATGTACTCGTCCTTTGGTTGCGCGTAGACCTCGGCGAAGATTGAGAGGTCTTGCTTAAGGATACTTTGAAGTTCTTGTTCACCTGATCCCCGCGCCACGAGATCAACGATCATTTTTTTGCTGATCATGCGTGATTCGATGTCATTACGTCTTTTAGTGACTGCTGGCGACTCAAGCCATGGGGAATCAAGAAAAGGATCGATTTCATTTCGTAAGCGATCAATTTCATTGAGTAGGCGTGGTTCGTCTCGAGTTTTCGTATCTAGTTCTCTTTTGTCGCAGGCGATTAGAGTCTCAAGGTTGGCCCGCGTAATGGACTTCCACTTTGGGACTCCAGACTCAGTAAACGTGACTAAATCAAATTTGTCGCTCCCCAAGCTATCGGCTTCATAGTGCTCTACGAAACGGCATTGATTTGGCACAATTCCTTTTGTGACGAGTGAGCCGCATACTGTCTCGATAGCATTTGTTATTGATGCGGCGGTATTCTTATCATCAAGGTCTGTTAGCAGCGCGGACAGATTTAATTGTTCATCGACAAAAGTTCTGACGCGACAAATTCCATCTGTTCTGAGGCCAAGTTCAGTAGGGTAGCGATGAATAAAATCACTAATTTTCATAGGTAACCTCGTCCTGTCGTTAGTGTTGTCATGGTAGAGCTGCTTGCAAAGCAATATGCTTTTAGCGCTACCTGAAAAACTGGCACCCTGTCGCTATATAGCCAGCACATTAGAGCAACAAAATACCTTAGACAAGTGGAAGTCGATAGGAGTTTTCTAAATCATCGTCTATTTAATTTATTTGCACTAAATTTTCTCCGTACAACTTATATCTTGGTTTGCGCCATCGCCAGCGAATCGGACAATATTTGCCATAACGCCGCGTGACGCTGCTGCAGCGCGGCGCCGCCCGCGTAGATCAGTTCCACGTGCAGGCTGTCGACGATGCCCAGGTAGGCTTGCGCATACAGGTCGATGCGTTGCTGCGGCAGGGCGGGGGCCAGCCGGCCCAGGCTGGCCACGTAATGCTGCTGCAATTGCGCCAGCAAGGCTTCGTAGCCCGTGCCGACTTCGATGCGCAGGGTTGCAGGCGGCAAATATGCCGTGCGCAGCAAGAAGCGCAGATGGGCCGACTCCGCGTAGCGCTGCGCCATGCGGTCGCAATACAGGGCGCCGGCCAGCTGGCCGCCGGGCGCGGCCAGCGCCGCCTCGTCGGCGAAGCAGCCATCCATGAACGCTTGTTCCTCGGCCAGCGCGTCGGCAAACACGTCGAGAAACAGGGCGTCCTTGCCGGCGAAGTGCGAATACAGCGAAGCCTTGCGCATGCCCGCCTGTTCGGCGATGTCGCTGAGGGACGAAGCGTCGTAGCCGTGCTCGGAAAAGTGCACGACGGCGACGGCGCAGATGTTATCGGCCGAGGCCGAGCGTTTTTTCATCATTGGGGTGAGTGTGAGTGAGGCGTCAGTGCGCTCCCAGGCTGCTGGCATGGACCGGATGGATGCGCGCAGTGGCCAGGGTCAGCCATGATACCAGCAGGCCGGCCACGGTCAAGAACAGCAGCCAGGGCAGCGGCCCCCATTCGGACAGGCTGGCCGCCAGCGGCGTGGCCAGGGACGACAAGCTCATCTGGATGGCGCCCAGGAGGGCGGCCGTGGAGCCGAGCGCTTTGCGTTGCGAGCCCATGGTCATGGCCATCAGTGCCGCTTCCGTGATGCCCAGGCCGAACAGGGCCACGAACATGCCCGGCACGACGGCCGCGATGCCCGCTCCTGCCCAGGCACCGAGCATGGCCAGTCCCGCGCCGCCCAGCATGGCGACGCTGCCCGCCACGCTCAGGCGCGCCACGCCGTGCCTTTCCACCAGGCGGGCGCTGGCCATGGCCCCCAGCAGCACGGCCACGCCCGTCGCGCCAAAGACGAGGCCGAAACTGCCGGCGGACAGGCCGAAGTCGCGCTGGTACACGAGCGATGCGCCGCCGATATACGCGAACAGGAAAAAGAAAGTGGCGGACAGGGCCAGCGCGGGCAGCAGGAAGGCGCGGTCCAGCGCGATGCGCGCATAGGTGCGGTGCATGCCGCGTGGCGAAACGCGGCGGGCAGGCGGCAAGGTTTCCGGCAGGAACAGCGCGCTGTTGAGCAGGGTCAAGGCGCCCAGCGCGGCCAGGGCCAGCATCACGGCGCGCCAGCCGTAGTGCGCGTCGAGCAAGCCGCCCACGGCCGGCGCCAGCACGGGCGCCAGGCCAACGATGGTCATCAGGAGGGCAAACAGCTGCGCCGCTTTGACCCCGTCGGCCACATCGCGCACCATGCTCATCACCACGACCAGGGTCAGCGCCGCACCCAGGCCCTGCAAGGTGCGCGCCAGCAGCAGGGTGCTCAACTGATCCGCCTGCGACGCCCACACGGCGGCCACGATGTAGACGGCGATGCCGGCCAGGAGCGGCCGGCGCCGGCCCAGCATGTCGGTGAGCGGCCCGCACAGCAGCTGTCCGCCACCCAGGGCCAGCAGGAAAACGGTCAGGCTCAGTTGCACATTCGGATACGAGGTGTGCAGTTCGCGCGCCATGGCCGACATCGAGGCCAGGTACATGTCGATGCCGGCCGGGCCGAGCACGGCCACGAGGGCCAGGGAAGCCGCCAGCCCGAGACTGGCGGCGGGGATTGTGGTTTGCTGCTGCATTGCGCTTCCTTCATATCGTGAAAAAACGGGGCATGGACGCCGCCGTGTTTTTTATTGTACACTTACTGCCTACCGGTAGGTAGCTTGTTCAATCAATAAAAAGGACGGGAACGATGAAGAAAGAAACGATGACGGGAGGGCTGGCATGACGGAAGTGGGAATTTCGCTCAGCGGCGTGGCTGTCGCGCTGCTGTTTGCCGCCTGGAGTTCGCACCGCGCCCGCTGCGAGCGGCGCGATGTCGTGTGTCTGACGGTGCTAGGCACCGTGTTGGGGTTGCCGGGGGCGGTCTTGCTGGCGTTGTAGGTCGCGTAGGTCGGATTAGGCCCGAAGGGTCGTAATCCGACAACATGGTTGGCGTATATGGTGATGTCGGATTACGCTTCGCTAATCCGACCTACGATGAAAAAAGGCAGGCCACCTGGCCTGCCTTCCTGTCGCTGGCACGCCCGCCGAAGCAGGCGCGTGGCGCTTACTCTTCTTCGTACGAACTGATCGGTGCGCAGCCGCAGAACAGGTTGCGGTCGCCGTACACGTTGTCGGCGCGGCCGACCGGCGGCCAGTATTTGCGCTGGCGCAGCGAAGCGACGGGGTAGGCAGCGATTTCACGGCTGTACTTGCGGTCCCAGCTGTCCGACATCAAGACTTGTGCCGTGTGCGGCGCGTTCCTCAAAGGGTTGTCGTCGTGGTCGAATTCACCGCTGGCGACCTTGGCGATTTCCGCGCGGATGGCGATCATGGCGTCGATGAAGCGGTCGATCTCCACTTTCGATTCGCTTTCCGTCGGCTCGATCATCAAGGTGCCCGGCACGGGGAAGCTCATGGTCGGCGCATGGAAACCGAAGTCCATCAAACGCTTGGCCACGTCTTCGTTGCTGATGCCGGTGGCGTCCGTGATCGGGCGCAGGTCCAGGATGCACTCGTGCGCGACCAGGCCGTCGTGGCCCGAGTACAGCACGGGGTAGTGCGGCGCCAGGCGGCGCGCGATGTAGTTCGCCGCCAGGATCGCCGTCTCGGTGGCCGCCGTCAAGCCTTCCGCGCCCATCATGGCGATGTACATCCACGAAATCGGCAGGATGCTGGCCGAGCCGAATGGCGCGGCGCTGACGGCGCCGATGCCGGCAGCGTCGCGTTGGTAGCCGCTCGAACGCTGGTTCGGCAGGAATTTCGCCAGGTGGGCGCCCACGCCGATCGGGCCGACGCCCGGTCCGCCACCGCCGTGCGGAATGCAGAAGGTCTTGTGCAGGTTCAGGTGCGACACGTCGCCGCCAAACGAGCCGGGAGCGGCCACGCCGACCAGCGCGTTCATGTTGGCGCCGTCGATGTAGACCTGGCCGCCGTGCGCGTGGATGATTTCGCACAGTTCCTGGATGCCTTCTTCAAACACGCCGTGGGTGGACGGGTAGGTGACCATTACGCAAGCCAGGTTGGCACTGTGCTTTTCCGCTTTCGCTTTCAGGTCCGCCAGGTCCACGTTGCCGTTGGCGTCGCAGCTGGTGACGACGACCTGCATGCCGACCATGTTGGCCGATGCGGGGTTGGTGCCGTGCGCCGACGAAGGAATCAGGCAGATGTTGCGGTGGCCTTCGCCGCGCGATTCGTGGTACGCCTTGATCACCAGCAGACCTGCGTATTCGCCTTGCGAGCCGGCGTTCGGCTGCAGCGAGACGGCCGCGTAGCCCGTCAGTGCGCACAGCATCTCTTCCAGCTGCGAGATCATTTCGCGGTAGCCGACCGTTTGCGCGTCCGGCGCGAACGGGTGGATGTTCGAGAACTCGGGCCAGGTGACGGGAATCATTTCCGACGTGGCGTTCAGCTTCATCGTGCACGAACCGAGCGGGATCATGGTGCGGTCCAGCGCCAGGTCCTTGTCGGCCAGGCTGCGCAGGTAGCGCAGCATTTCGTGTTCCGAGTGGTAGCTGTTGAAGACGGGGTGGGTCAGGTAGGCGCTTTCGCGCGCCAGGTTGGCCGGCAGTGCGCTGGTCACAGTTGCTTCAACGGCGTCCAGGTCCGGCGCGGCAGGCGCGTTGGCCAGGCCGTGTGCGAACACTTTCCACAGCAGCGCGATATCGTCACGCGTGGTGGTTTCGTCGAGCGACACGCCGACGTGGGTGTTGTCGATCTTGCGCAGGTTGACGCCGTGGTGCATGGCCGTCGCGTGCAGCTGCGCCGCATCGGCCACGTTGATGGTCAGGGTGTCGAAGTAGCTCGCGTTGACGACGCCATAGCCGAGGGTCTTCAGGTTGGCGGCCAGCACGCCCGTAAAGCGGTGCACGCGCTGGGCGATCTGCAGCAGACCGGCGGGGCCGTGGTAGACGGCGTACATCGAGGCCATCACGGCCAGCAGCACTTGCGCCGTGCAGATGTTCGAGGTGGCTTTTTCGCGGCGGATATGCTGTTCGCGCGTTTGCAGGGCCAGACGATAGGCCTTGTTGCCTTGCGCATCGACGGTCACGCCGACCAGGCGGCCCGACATATTGCGCTTGAATTCATCGCGCGTGGACAGGTACCCTGCGTGCGGGCCGCCGAAACCGAGCGGCACGCCGAAGCGCTGGCTGTTGCCGACGACGACGTCGGCGCCCCATTCGCCCGGTGGCGTGAGCATGGTCAGGGCCAGCAGGTCGGCCGCGACGATGACCATGGCGCCATTCGCATGCAGCTTTTCCACGCCGGCGCGGTAGTCGCGCACGACGCCGTTCACGCCAGGGTATTGCAGCAGCACGCCGAAGCACGCGTCCAGCGACTCGATTTCAGCCGGATCAAAAGTGCGCACCTCGATGCCGATCGGCTGGGCGCGCGTCTGCACCACTTCCAGGGTTTGCGGCAGCACGTCGTTGGCGACATACAGCACGTTCGACTTCGACTTGCCCACGCGCTGGATCAGGGTCATCGCTTCGGCGGCGGCCGTGCCTTCGTCCAGCATCGAGGCGTTCGAGATGCCCATGCCGGTCAGGTCCGTGATCACTTGCTGGAAGTTCAAAATCGCTTCCAGGCGGCCTTGCGAAATCTCCGGCTGGTAAGGCGTGTACGCCGTGTACCAGGCCGGGTTTTCAAAGATGTTGCGCAACACGACACCAGGGGTGAACGTGTTGTAGTAGCCCTGGCCGATCAGGGATTTCAGTACCTGGTTCTTGCCGGCGATGGCTTTCAGGCGCGACAGCGCTTCCTGTTCCGGCATCGGCTGCGAGTACGCGCCCAGGGGCAGCGCGCCCTTGTTGCGGATGTTGGCAGGCACCAAGGCGTCGATCAGCGCGGCGCGCGATGGATAGCCGAGGGTCGCCAGCATGGCTTGCTGTTCGGTGGCGGAAGGGCCGATGTGGCGGGCGATGAAGGCATCGCGTGCTTCGAGTTGGGTCAGGCTGGTGCGGGTCATGATATAGAGGCCAAAAAAGACTGAAAAACCGGAATGCGGCGCGCGGGCGCGGCGCCGGGGCATAGCTACAAAATTAAATGCAAACGGGCCGCAATTGCGGCCCGTGAGTCAAACGCGATCAGGCGCTGGTGGTGGCGCCATAGGCGGCAGCGTCGAGCAAGCCGTCCAGGGCCGACACGTCGGCTGGCTTGATCTTGAACAGCCAGTTGGCGTAGGCGTCGGCGTTGATCGATTCAGGCGAGTTGACGACGTCGTCGTTGATGGCCACGACTTCGCCCGACAGCGGCGCATAGATGTCGCTTGCTGCCTTGACCGATTCCACCACGGCGGCGTCGTCGCCGGCGGTGAAGGTGGCGCCGACGTCAGGCAGTTCGACGAAGACGATGTCGCCCAGTGCATCCTGCGCGTATTCGGTGATGCCGACGGTGATCGTGCCGTCGGCTTCCAGGCGTACCCATTCGTGGGAAGCGGTGTACTTCAGGTCTGCAGGAATGTTCATGTGTGGCTCCAGATGGTAAGTGTTCGTTATTGATTATGATTGTTCGGTCTTGCGGGCGGCTCTATAAATACGCTTACGCAGCCAGGATTTTACCGTTACGCACGAAAGGCAGCTTGACAACAGAAGCGGCCAATTGCTTGCCGCGGATTTCCACGTGCACAGTGTCGCCCACGTTGACGCCGTTGGGCACGCGCGCCAGGGCAATCGCTTCCTGCATGGTCGGGCTGAAGGTGCCGCTCGTGATTTCGCCCGTGGCGTCGCTGCCGGCGATGATGACTTTCTGGTGGGCGCGCAGCACGCCGCCTTTTTCACGCAGGATCAGACCGACGAATTGCGCGTTCTGGCCTTTGGCCAGCAGAGCGGCCTTGCCGATGAAGTCGCGCTCGCTGACCAGGTCGATGGTCCACGCCAGGCCCGCGTCGAGCGGGTTGACGGTTTCGTCCATGTCCTGGCCGTACAGATTCATGCCCGCTTCCAGGCGCAGGGTGTCGCGCGCACCGAGGCCGGCCGGCTTGACGCCAGCGGCGATCAATGCGTTCCACAGCGCTTCCACCTGGGTCGCGGCCACGCCGATTTCAAAACCGTCTTCGCCCGTGTAGCCGGTACGCGCCAGCATGACTTCGCCAAACGCCGTGTCCTTGACGATGACGACGTTGAATGGCTTGATGGCTTCGGACGCGGCTTGCGTTTCCGGCAGCACTTGCCATACCTTGGCGCGCGCATTCGGGCCTTGCACGGCTACCAGGGCCATGGCGTCATTGCCGTCGCGGCGCTGGGTGATCGTCAGGCCGCTGTTGGTGGCGGTGTTTTGCTGCTGCATCCAGGCCACGTCTTTTTCAGCCGTGCCCGCGTTGACGACGAGGCGGAACCAGTTTTCATTGAAGAAGTAGACGATCAGGTCATCGATGACGGTGCCCTCAGGATTCAACATGCACGAGTACAGGGCCTTGCCCGACACTTGCAGCTTGTCGACGTTATTGGCCAGCAAGCCGCGCAGGAAGGCGCGCACGTTCGGTCCTTCGATATCGACCACGCACATGTGGGACACGTCGAACATGCCGGCGTCGCCGCGCACGGCGTTGTGTTCTTCGATTTGCGAGCCGTAGTTGACAGGCATGTCCCAGCCGCCGAAATCGACCATGCGGGCGCCGAGGGCACGGTGGGCGTTGTTGAGTGGGGTCGCTTTGAGCGTCATGGATTCCTCGGGACGAAGGTAAAGGGGGAAGTTAACAGAACACACGGAGCCAAACACGGCTTTCCGGCGTGAACACTGACCCCCCTGTCCTTTGTACCTGAGAGATTACGGGGGCTTGCCCCGTGCGCCCCTTCGGTGGGCCGCCGGCAATAGCCGCGGCCGCTCTCCAGAGTTGAGCTGTAGTGTCGCCAAAGCAACAACTTCAGTCCGCCTGATCGGTCCTTTTGCCTGAGAGTTTTTGGGTAGTGCCCCTTCGGCGGCAACGCTGGGTTGCCCTCTCCCGATCAAGTGGGAGGAATATATGCCAGCAGGGTGTTTCTGTCAATCTGAAAAGACGTTGCCAAATTGCAGCAAAAGCCCCGGTTTGCGGGGCTGGGAGGGGCGCTGGCCCGGTGCAAAAGGGCGCCCGGCCGCGCGGGAATGCGCTATGATGAAATCCTGGCTTTCTTGCGGGTGCCTGCCATGAACACTACACAAAGCGAGACGCAAAACAACACCGAGCAGCACGGTTACTTTACCCTCTCGGGCGACGTCAACAGCGATATGGTGCGGCGCGTCTTCAACGCCGTGGCCGACATCACGGAAGACAAGCTCACCACCGCGCACATCTTGATACAGTCCAACGGCGGCTATGTCAGCGACGGCATCTGTCTGTACAACTTCCTCAGCAAGTTGCCGCTCGACATCATCACCTATAACGCGGGCGCCGTGGCGTCCATCGCCGTCACCCTGTTCCTGGCAGGGCGCCGCCGCCACGCCAGCGACACGGCCCGCTTCATGGTGCACAAGTCGCATGCGACAGCGTCACCCGGTTCGCGCCCCGATGCGCTCAGCATCATCGTCGAGGGCTTGCGCGCCGACGACATGCGCACGGAACGCATCCTGCGCGGCCACGTCAACCTGACGGAAGAGCAGTGGCAGGTGCACGCGTATTCCGACCTGCACCTGACGGCCGACCAGGCGCTGGACGTGGGCCTGATCGAATCGATCCGCGACTTTGCGCCGCCCAAGGGCAAGCGCCTGACGAATATCTGAGGCCCCTGCCGCGCTGGCCAAGCGAATGGTTTTGCGTAGAAATTTTGTAATGGAATGTAATTCTTCGCTGCAGCACAGCAAAAGCCGCGCGGAACAGGGCAGAGTCGTGGCATAGTGCACGCTGATCATGAAATAAGCGCATGCACGATGAATTGGTGGAATGGGATTTCTTTTGCGGCCGACATGTCCGTGATGGGGCCGGCTGGCGTGGCGATTGCCCTGTGGCTGCTCGTGTCGCGCCAGTGGCGTTTGGTGCTCAGCTGGAGCTTGTGGTATGGCGGCGGCCTGGCCCTCGTGGTGCTGTCGAAGCTGGCGTTCATGAGCTGGGGCGTGGGAAGCAGCACTCTCGACTTTACTGGTTTCAGCGGCCACGCCATGCGCGCCGGCGCCGTGTTTCCCGTGCTGATGTATGTGCTGCTACAGCGGGCCGAACCGCGCTGGCGCCATGCCGGCGTGCTCGTCGGCGTAGCCTTTGCCGTGCTGGTGGCCATTTCTCGCGTGGTCGTGCATGCGCACAGCGTGTCGGAAGCCGTCAGCGGCTGCGTGCTGGGCCTGGCGCTGGCGCTGGGCTTCATGTGGAATGCCCGTGGCGCAGTCAATTTCGCCGTCAGCCATGCGCTGGCCTTGGCCAGCCTCGTGCTGATGGTGGTGCTCAGCTTCAAGGCCGAACCCATGCCGACCGAGCAGTGGCTGCAAAAACTGGCCATGGTGCTGTCCGGCCATGAGCGCGTTTTTTCTCGTGCAGACTGGAAACTGGCGCAGGATGGCCGTCCTGCCCGGTGATCTGCTGACAACTGGCGCCTGGCGCTACGGTTTTTTGGCCAGAAAAGCATCAGGAAATGGTATGATGAACCACTTTTTTGCGTTGAATGGCCAGGTAGCCGTCGCGATGCTGCATCTGAACTGAATATGAACCGGGTTCACCCATAATATAACCGCCAGCATAGGCCAGGAACTCTAAAACACGTGCGTCTCTCTTCCATCAAGTTGTCGGGATTTAAGTCTTTCGTCGATCCCACCAATTTCCAGGTGCCAGGCCAGCTCGTGGGCGTGGTCGGGCCGAATGGCTGCGGCAAGTCGAACATCATCGACGCCGTGCGCTGGGTGCTGGGCGAATCGAAAGCGTCGGAATTGCGCGGCGAATCGATGCAGGACGTCATTTTCAACGGTTCCACCCACCGCAAGCCTGCCGGGCGCGCTTCCGTGGAACTGGTGTTCGACAATAACGATGGCAAGGCGTCCGGCCAGTGGGGCCAGTACGCCGAGATCGCCGTCAAGCGCACCCTGACGCGCGACGGCACGTCCACCTATTACATCAATGGCCAGCCCGTGCGCCGGCGCGACATCCAGGATATCTTCCTTGGCACGGGCCTCGGTCCGCGCGCCTACGCCATCATCGGCCAAGGCATGATTTCGCGCATCATCGAATCGCGCCCGGAAGAATTGCGCGTCTTCCTCGAGGAAGCTGCCGGCGTATCGAAATACAAGGAACGCCGCCGCGAAACGGAAAACCGCCTGCAGGATACGCGCGAGAATTTGCTGCGCGTGGAAGACATCTTGCGCGAACTCAATGCCAATTTGGAAAAGCTGGAAGCACAGGCGGCCGTGGCCACCCGTTTCCACGCCTTGCAGGCGGACCAGGAAGAAAAACAGAAACTGTTGTGGCTGTTGCGCAAGAACGAGGCGCAAAACGAGCAGACACGCTATTTCCGCGAAGTGGAACAGGCGCAGACGGACCTGGAAGAGCAGACGGCCAAGCTGCGCAATGTGGAACTGACCCTTGAGCAGATGCGCCAGGCGCACTTTGCCGTGGGCGACCGCCTGCATACGGCGCAAGGCCATCTGTACCAGACGAATGCGGAAATCGGCAGCCTGGAAGCACAGATCAAATTCGTCATCGAATCGCGCGCCCGCCTGCAGGCGCAGCTGGCCACCCTGACGGCCCAGCGCGACCAGTGGAACAGCCAGGGCGCCGAATACCAGGAGCAGATCGAAGAGGCGGAATTCCATCTCGAGGAACTGGCCGCCAAGGTGGAACAGTCGCAAATGATGGCCGAGCAGAAGGGCGAGCAATTGCCCGAGCTCGATGCCGCCTGGCGCGCCGCGCAAAACAAGAGCACGGAATCGCGGGCGCGGATCATGCAGGCCCAGCAGCAGCTGGAACTGGAATCGGCGCACCAGCGCAACGCTTCGAACATCCTGGCCAGCTTGCTCACGCGCCGCGAGCGCCTGCAGCAGGAAAAGAACAGCCTCAGCCTGCCCGACAGCAGCCACCTGGAAAACCTGAAACTGCAGCTGGAAGAAAAGCAGCAAACCCTGGAAGAGCAGGGCTTTTACCTGGAAGAAGCGCTGGAGCAGCAGCCGAAGCTGGAGCAGGAACGGGCCGAAGCCCAGGCGCAGGTGAATGCCGAGACGGCCGCCAACGCCCAGCTGGAAGCGCGTCTTTCCGCTTTGAAACAGTTGCAGGAACGCGTACAAACCCAGGGCAAGGTCCAGCCGTGGCTGAAAAAGCACGAGCTCGACACCTTGCCCCGTTTATGGCAAAAGCTGCAGATCGAAGCGGGCTGGGAAGCTGCCATGGAATCGATCCTGCGCGAGCGCACGTCGGCCTTGCAACTGTCGAACATTGACTGGGCCAAGGCCTTCTTTGCCGATGCGCCACCAGCCAAATTGGCCCTGTATGCGCCGTCGACCGTGGCGCCGCTGCCGCAACCGGAAGTGCCGGGCCTGAAGCCTTTCCTGAACTTGCTCAAACTCAATGATCCGGGCTTGCGCGGCTTGCTGCAGGATTGGCTGTACAACGCCTACGCCGTGGAAGACGCGGCCGAAGCGCTGGCCGAACGTAGTAAATTGCCGCCGGGTGGCTATTTCGTCACGCGCGCCGGCCACGTGGTCACGGCTACCAGCGTGCGCTTCTATGCGGCCGATTCGGAGCAGGAAGGCATGCTGGGCCGCCAGCAGGAAATCGATAATATCGGCAAACAGTTGCGCGCGCAGCAATTGCTGGCCGAAGAGGCGCGCGCCCGTTCCGTGCGGGCCGACGCTGCCGTCGCTACCTTGACGCGCAACCTGTCCGACTTGCGCCTGCGCATACAGCAGCTCACTTCCTCTGTGCACACCTTGCAGCTGGACGTGGTGAAACTGTCGGAAGTGGAAGCGCGCTTCAACCAGCGCAGCACGCAGATCGGCGCCGATCTGGCGGAAATCGCCGCACAGGAAGCGGAGCAGCAGCAGATCAAGGCTGAATCGGAAGAGAAATTCGAACAGCTGGACATGGAACTGGGCAACTTGCAGGAAGCGCACGAAGACGGCCATACGGACTTCCTGCAAAAGGAACAGCGCCTGGCCGAGGCGCGCGAAGCTTTGCGCGACCTGGAGCGGGCCGCCAAGGATACGGAATACGCGGAAAAAGCCCACCGCGCGAAGATCGAGGAATTGCGCCGCAACATCGCCACGGCCAGTACGCAGGCCCAGCAAGTGACGGCCAGCCTGCAGGCGGGCGAACTGGAACTGGCCAACCTGGAAAGCGGCGCGGCTGCCGACGGCTTGCAGGACTTGCTCGAGCGCCGCACGACGCAGGAGCGGGCGCTGGCGGACGCGCGCCACGAACTGGATCAGATTACGCAGCAGCTGCGCCTGTCCGAAGATGCGCGCACGCAATCGGAACGCAGCTTGCAGCCGCAGCGCGACAAGATCATGGAAATGCAGCTCAAGGAACAGGCCGCGCGCCTGAACCAGGAGCAATTTGCCCAGCAATTGCTGGAATCGGGCGCCGATGAAGCTGTCTTGAGCGAAAAGCTGCACCCGGACATGCGTCCATCGTATCTGCAGGGCGAAGTGACGCGCCTGACCAACGCCATCACGGCCCTGGGCGCCGTCAACCTGGCCGCGCTGGACGAGCTGGCGCAGGCATCCGAGCGCAAGAATTTCCTCGATGCCCAGAATGCCGACCTGACGGAAGCGATCAATACCCTGGAAGACGCGATCCACAAGATCGACAAGGAAACGCGCGACTTGCTGCAAGACACGTTCGACAAGGTCAACCATCACTTTTCCGAGTTGTTCCCCATCCTGTTCGGCGGCGGGCAGGCCAAGCTGACCATGACGGGCGACGAGATTCTCGATTCCGGTGTACAAGTCATGGCGCAGCCTCCCGGCAAGAAAAATGCCACCATCCACCTGTTATCGGGTGGAGAGAAGGCGCTGACCGCGACCGCATTGGTGTTTTCCATGTTCCGCCTGAATCCGGCGCCGTTCTGCCTGCTCGACGAAGTCGATGCACCGCTGGACGATTCGAACACGGAACGCTTCTGCCGCATGGTCAAGCGCATGTCCGACCAGACCCAATTCCTTTTCATTTCGCATAACAAGATTGCGATGGAAATGGCCCATCAATTGATCGGTGTGACGATGCAGGAGCAGGGCGTATCGCGCATCGTGGCGGTGGACATGGAGTCCGCCGCAAATTTTGCAACCGAGGCACAAGCAGCATGACAGACCTTCAAATTACCTTGTTCGGCGCCGGCGGCGTCTTTATCGTCGGCGTTTTCTCGTACAACAAATGGCAGGAATACAAGGCCAAGAAAAGCGTGGAACGGGCTTTTTCCACAGACCATGACGACGTGCTGATGCGCGAGGGCGATGCACCTGCGGTGGAAGCCCAGGAACCCGTCTTGCGCCAGGAACCGCGCTTTGATGCCGCACCCGCCGCCAAGGCCGAACCATCGTTCGGCGCGCCGCCAGCGGCGCCCGTGCCCGACGCGCCCGTGCATGCGGAACCATCGTTAGGTGGTGCCGGCATGGAAGCGCCTGCCGCCGCCCCTGTCGCGCCGGTGCAGCCGGAAGTCAGTGCCGCCAGCGAGCAGGCGACCAGCCTGGTCGACCCGCTCATCGATTGCCTGCTGCCTTTGTCGCTGGACGCGCCCGTGCGCGGCGACAAGATCCTGCCCGTGCTGCAAACCCTGCGCCTGGTGGGCAACAAGCCCGTCCACTTCATCGGCTTGCACGTGAATGGCGACTGGGAACCGATCACGCATGGCGGTGTCTACACCAAGATGCAGGGCGGCGTGCAGCTGGCCAGCCGCAGCACGGCCTTGAATGAACTCGAATACTCGGAACTGGTCACGCGCCTGCGCGGTGTGGCTGACGAAATCGGCGCCGAGCCGGAAGTGCCCGACATGATGGAAGTGATGGCCGAAGCGCGCAATCTGCACCGTTTCGTTGCCGGCCACGATGCCCAGCTGGGCGTGAACCTGCACACGAATGGCGCGCCATGGGCCATTTCCACCTTGCTGTTCGCGCTGGAAAAGCAGGGCTTTGACGTGCGTCCGGATGGCCGCTTCGTCATGCCCGACGGCGAGGGCGGCTATCTGTTCTCGCTGTCGACGAACGTCACGTTGGCCGAGGAAACGACACCCCGTTTGACCTTGCTGCTGGACGTGCCCTGCGTGGCGCCCGCGCGCGACGGTTTCGGCGCCATGGTCGCTTGCGCCAAGGCACTGGTGGGGCGCCTCGATGCGACCATCGTCGACGATTACAACCAGGCCCTGTCCGATGCGGCGCTGGCCGAGATCGCCGGCCAAGTGCAAGAGTTTTACCAGGAAATGGACGCGGCCGACATTCCGGCCGGTTCCACCCGCGCCCTGCGTTTATTTAGCTGAAGAATCCCGCAACAATGACTGATCCGATCAACCAGGACGCCGCCCAGCGCGTCCTGGATCTCACCGCCGAACTCAATCGGCACCTGCACGCCTACCACGTGCTCGACAACCCCACGATCCCCGACGCCGAGTACGACAAGCTGTTTGTCGAACTGCAGGTGCTGGAAGCGACCCATCCCGACTTGCGCACGCCCGATTCGCCCACCTTGCGCGTGGGCGCGGCGCCCTTGCCGCAATTCGAGCAAGTCACGCATACGGTGCCGATGTTGTCGCTGAATAATGGTTTCTCCGACGACGATATCGTCAATTTCGACCGCCGCGTGCGCGAAGGCCTGGGCCTCGATGCGCAGGACGTCGCGTACGCGGCCGAAGTGAAATTCGACGGCCTGGCCATCAACCTGCGCTATGAAAACGGCCTGTTCGTGCAGGCAGCCACGCGCGGCGACGGCGCCACGGGCGAGGACGTGACGGCGAATATCCGCACCATTTCCGGCATCCCTTTGCGCCTGCATGGCGACAAGATTCCGGCGCTGCTCGACGTGCGCGGCGAAGTGATGATGTTCAAGGGCGATTTTGCCCGCCTGAACGAACGCCAGCGCGAAGCGGGGCAGAAGGAATTCGCCAACCCGCGCAATGCGGCGGCCGGCAGCTTGCGCCAGCTCGATTCGCGCATCACGGCGCAGCGCAAGCTGCGTTTCTATGCCTACGGCATCGGCGCCCTGGATGGCGCCGCCATGCCGGCCTCGCACTCGGCCTTGCTGGACTGGTACGAAACCTTGGGCATCCCCGTGTCCAAAGAGCGCAAGGTGGTGCTGGGCGCGCAGGGCTTGCTGGCCTACTATGCCGATATCGGCGCGCGCCGCCCCGCCTTGCCGTATGAAATCGACGGCGTCGTCTACAAGGTGAACGCGACGGAAGACCAGCAGGAGCTGGGTTTTGTGTCGCGCGCGCCGCGTTTTGCTCTTGCACATAAATTTCCAGCCGAAGAGGCGCTGACGCAGGTGCTGGGCATCGATATCCAGGTGGGCCGCACGGGCGCCATGACGCCCGTGGCGCGCCTGGCGCCCGTGTCCGTGGGTGGCGTGACGGTGACCAACGCCACCTTGCACAATGAAGACGAAGTGCTGCGCAAGGATGTGCGCGTGGGCGATACCGTCGTCGTGCGCCGCGCCGGCGACGTGATTCCCGAAGTGCTGAGCGTGGTGCTGGAAAAACGCTTGGCGCCGGCGCCGCTGCCGTTCAAGATGCTCGAAGCGTGTCCCGTGTGCGGTTCGCACGTGGTGCGTGAAGAGGGCGAGGCGATTGCCCGCTGCTCGGGCGGCCTGTTCTGTTCGGCGCAGCGCAAGGAAGCGTTTCGCCACTTCGCGGGCCGCCGGATGATGGATATTGAAGGCCTGGGGGAACGTTATATCGATACCCTGGTCGAACTGGAATACGTGCACGGCTTGGCCGACCTGTACAGCCTGACCCTCGATAAACTGCTGGAAATGAAGCTGCGCGCCGACGAGCGCGACGGTTCGACGCCAGAAACCGTGCAACAAGGCAAGATTCCCACCAAGTGGGCGGAAAACCTGCTGGCAGGTATCGAGGCGAGCAAGCGCCCACCGCTTGAGCGTTTCCTGTTCGCGCTGGGCATCCGCCACGTGGGCGAATCGACGGCCAAGACCCTGGCCGAGTGGCTGGGCAGCCTGGCGTATGTGCGGAAAGCGCCAGCGGCCTTGCTGCGCGTGCTGCCCGACATCGGCGGCACGGTGGCGGAATCGATTGCCGATTTCTTTGCCGAAGAAAAGAACCAGCAGGCGCTGCAGGCATTGCTGGACGCTGGCGTGACGCCACAGGGTGAACATGCGCCCAGCGCCAAGCTGCGCACGCAGCTCGAGGAAACCAAATTGTTGGCGGCCATCGGCATTCCGAAGCTGACGGAGCCGCGCAGCAAGCAATTGGTGGAGCGGGGCGTGACCCTGGCCAGCCTGGCCGCGCAAGGCGCCAGTTTCCACGCGGGTTTGCCGGCCGCCGTGGCCGAGTCGCTGGCGCAATGGCTGGCCGATGAAAACCATGTCAAGCTGCTGGTTCAACTGGACGCCCTGAGAAATGAATTACTGTCACAATTGCCTGAAATGCCAGCCGCTGGCGGCAAGCTGGACGGCAAGACCTTTGTCCTGACGGGTACTTTGCCCAACATGAGCCGTGACGAAGCCGCGGAGCTGATCGAGGCGGCCGGCGGCAAGGTCAGCGGTTCCGTGTCGAAGAAAACAAATTATGTCGTGGCCGGCGCCGACGCTGGCAGCAAACTGGCCAAGGCCCAGGAACTGGGTGTGACTTTGCTTGACGAGGCTGGTCTGCTAGTATTGCTGGCTCAGCAATAAGTTGATCGATTAATCCGATCCATTTGCACCTGAATAATATCGAATCTCAACATTTTACTTGCAGAAGATCTATGAAAAAAATTAGAAAAGCAGTCTTTCCCGTCGCCGGCCTGGGCAGCCGTTTCTTGCCTGCGACCAAGGCGCAACCGAAGGAAATGTTGCCCATCGTTGACAAGCCATTGATCCAATACGCGGTGGAAGAAGCCGTGGCGGCAGGTATTACGGAAATGATCTTCATCACGGGCCGCAACAAGCGCGCCATCGAAGACCATTTCGATACCGCCTATGAGCTCGAGTCGGAACTGGAAGCGGCCGGCAAGCGCCAGTTGCTCGAGATGGTGCAAAACGTCATTCCCAAGCACATCAATTGCATTTACATACGCCAGTCGGCGCCGCTGGGCCTGGGGCATGCCGTGCTGTGCGCCCGTCCCGTGATCGGCGACGAGCCGTTTGCCGTCTTGCTGGCCGACGACTTCATGGACGTGGAAGAGGGTGTGCGCCCCGTGCTGGCGCAGATGACCGATGTCTTCCAGTATGAAAATTGCTCGCTGCTGGCGGTGCAGGACGTACCGCGCGCGGAAACCAAGCAGTACGGTATCGTATCGGCAAAGAATTATCAGCCTGACCTGGAACTGGTCTCGGCCATCGTGGAAAAGCCTGCGCCTGAAGAAGCGCCATCGACCTTGGCCGTGGTGGGCCGCTATGTGCTGACCAGCCGTGTCTTTAATCACCTGGAAAATATCGGCACGGGCGCCGGTGGCGAAATCCAGTTGACGGACGGCATCGCCGCCCTGATGCGCGAAGAGCGCGTGCTGGCTTACCGCTATCAGGGGCAGCGTTATGATTGCGGCTCCAAGTTGGGCTATCTGAAGGCCACGACGGCAATGGGCATGAAACATCCGGAAACGGGTGCGGCCTTCCGCACCTATCTGCAAGAACTGCAATCGGCAGTAGAAGAAAAATGACAGTACGCGAGATTCTGAAGATGGGTGATCCGCGCCTGTTGCGGATGGCCGAGCCCGTGCGTGAGTTCGATACGCCCGAACTGCACGCCTTGATCGCCGACATGTTCGACACCATGCACGCGGCCAACGGCGCGGGTCTGGCGGCGCCGCAGATCGGCGTCAACCTGCAACTGGTGATCTACGGCTTCAAGCAGAATCTGCGTTATCCCGACGCGCCGCAAGTGCCGGAAACCGTCTTGATCAATCCGGTGCTGACGCCTTTGTCGGAGCGCAAGGAAGAGGGTTTTGAGGGTTGCCTGTCCGTGCCCGGCTTGCGCGGCAGCGTGCCGCGCTGGAGCGAGCTGCACTACGAAGGCGTGGACCAGTTCGGCCAGCCCATCAGCCGCGACTGCGACGGCTTCCATGCGCGCGTGGTGCAGCATGAAGTGGATCACCTGCACGGCATTCTGTATCCGATGCGTATCGTCGACTTTACGCAGTTCGGTTATACCGAGGTCATGTTTCCGGACCTGGATCCGAACGACGACGATTGATCGGCGCCTGAGAAAACGCCCATGGCGGCGTTGCATTGCCTCGCCGTACTATTCGTACTGTCTTCGGCAATGCGCCTTGCCCTGAGCGTTTTTCAGGCGCCTCGTGGCTGTCACTATCAAATAAAAAATGGCCGCGCAGCGATCAGCTGGGCGGCCATTTTTATATGCGAAGCAAACCTAGCGCACCTTGCGGCTGCTGCCCAGGTTATCGAGCAAGGTTTTTAGTTCATCCTGCATGGCGTCCGTCAGATTCAGGAAGCGGCAGCCGATCTGCACCTGTTCGCCCAGCAGGAAGGAGCGGAAGGTGCGCGACAGGCGGATTTCCAGGTCGGCGATCATGACCTTGTTCGGTCCCAGTTCCAGGCGCACGCGCGACAGCTTGCGGCCCACGTACAGGCCGACCGTATCGCGCGGATGGGCGCGCATGCCGATGCCGCCGGCCGAGAAATCATACAGCTGCAATTCATACGGACGACCTTCGAGCACGAAGGCGGCCAGGTAGTACACGCCCAGCGGGGTTTCCAGGCGCGTCGATTCGCGCCGTTCCAGCACCAGGCAATGACTGGGGAAGTTCGTCAGGTAGACGTTCGGACGGTCGGGATACGCTTGCCATTCGCCATTGATGGTGAATTGCAGTTTGGCGCTTTGCACCCATGATACGAACGTGGCGCCACCAGGCGGCAGGGTCGCGCCTTCATTGAGTTCCAGCACGAATTGCGGCAAGTCATCGTCGACGGACAGGATGCGCCCCAGGATGACGTCTTCTCCGCCCGTCGGGTAGATGGAAATGGCGTCGCCGTTGTCAGCCAGGCTGCACAGGGTTTCGCCGATATCCCACGGATCGCTCATGTGGTGCGGCTTGGTGCCGGGTGCCATCGGCTCGGCCACGTCGGCCAGGCTGGGCGCGCCCTTGCGCAGGGGATTGGGGATGGGATCGTTCACGACAGCGTATCTCTTTTGTTCTAATGGGAATAGTGTATAGGTTTAAAGCAATATTTACTAATTAAATCACAATAATTGTTTTTATATCACTATATTCCTGTTGCTTATGTGGCCTGGCCTGACAGGCCACCTTGACGTCGCCGCTTAAAACTGTTCGTCTGCGCTCAAGTAACGCCATTGGCCCGTCGGCAAATCGCCCAGCTTGACCTTGCCGATGCGCACGCGTTTCAAGCCCAGCACTTTCAGGCCGACGGCTTCGCACATGCGGCGGATCTGGCGTTTCTTACCTTCGCGCAGGGTAAAGCTCAGCTGGTCTTCGTTTTGCCAGCGCACCTTGGCCGGCAGCAACGGCTTGCCGTCGAGCCACAGGCCGTGGTTGAGCTTTTTCAGCTCGCTGTCGGGCAGGGTGCCGCCCTTGGTGTAGCTCACGCGCACCAGGTATTCCTTGTCGATATCGGTATCGTGGCCGATCAACTGCTTGGCCACGCGCCCGTCCTGGGTCAGGACCAGCAAGCCGACGGAGTCGATGTCCAGGCGGCCGGCGGCGACCAGGCTGCGCAGCTGGGTCGGGTGGAACTGTTCCGGGCTGCGGTCTTCCGCCCAGCGGTTTTCCGCCTTGATCAGGGCCACGGCGGGCGTGTAGCCGTCTTCGGCCTGGCCGCTGACGTAGCCGACCGGTTTGTTGATCAGCACGGTAACGCGCTTCGATTGCTCGGCCGCCGCCTGGCGTTCCACGGTGACTCTTTGGCTCGGGTAGACCTTGCTGCCCAACTCGGACACCACCTTGCCATCCACGCGGACCCAGCCGCGGGCGATCCATTCATCGGCTTCGCGGCGCGAGCACAGGCCCAGTTCGGACATGCGTTTGGACAAGCGTAATAATTCTTCGGTCATGTTGTTTCAGTTTCAGTAAGGGTAGGCGTTGCACAGGAGGTCATCACACCTTCAGCGCATCGAGTAAATCGGTTTCCAGCAATATCTGGTTGCGGGCATTGTTGAGCGCGGGACCGTCGACGAGGAAAACGTCTTCGACCCGCTCGCCCAGGGTCATGATCTTGGCCGTGTGCAAGTTGATGCGGTACTTGGTCAGCACGTTGGCGATCGCATACAGCAGGCCCGTGCGGTCGTTGGCCGCCACCGACAGCAGGTAATACTGGCCCCGTTCGTCAGGCCGCAAGTCGACCGTCGGCTGGAAGGGGAAGGTGCGCGACAGGCGCGACAGCCGTCCCTTGCCCGGCGGCGGCAGCGGCGTCTGCGACTGCAGCAGCTCGCCCAGTTCATGCTCGATCAGGCTGATGATGTCGCGGTAGCTCTTGGCGAAGTTCTGCTCGGTGACTAGGAAGGTGTCGAGCGCATAGCCGTTTTTCGTCGTGTGGATCTTCGCGTCGAGGATGCTGAAATTCTTGCGGTCGAAATAGCTGCAGA
Source organism: Janthinobacterium sp. Ant5-2-1 (assembly GCF_001445815.1). NCBI lineage: Bacteria > Pseudomonadati > Pseudomonadota > Betaproteobacteria > Burkholderiales > Oxalobacteraceae > Janthinobacterium > Janthinobacterium sp. Ant5-2-1. Next base: position 55,369 of record NZ_LNCE01000034.1, read on the forward strand.
TGCGCGCGAACAGGTCGGGCTGGTCGGGAATGTACACGGCCACCTGCAAGCCTTCGCCGATGGGCGCCAGCCGGCATTTTACCACCGGCAACTTGCTGTCGAGCTTGTCATAAAGCGAACGCGTCTGCCAGGCGATGTCGGACGCGTCGTGGCGCAGGAAGTACGCGACGTCCAGCTGTTGCCACAGTTTCAGGTGGGCGTCCGGCGGCAAGCCGTACAGGCGCAGGGTGGCCAGCGCTTCCTGCTGGCGGTTTTTCAGCTCGCGGTCGGCCGTGTGCGGCTCGCCGCCCAGCACGCGCAGGGTGATCTTGTACAAGTCTTCCAGCAGCTTGCCCTTCCAGGCATTCCACACTTTCGGGCTGGTGCCGCGGATGTCGGCCACCGTCAGCAGGTACAAGCCCGTCAGATGGCGCTCGTCCTTGACCACCTTCGCAAACGCCTGGACGACGTCAGGGTCGGACAGATCCTGCTTTTGCGCCACTTGCGACATGGTCAGATGATTTTCCACAAGGAATGCCACCAGTTCCGTGTCTTCTTGCGACAGGCCGTGGTCCTGGCAGAACTGGGTGGCGTCGGCCACGCCCAGCTTCGAGTGGTCGCCGCCGCGGCCCTTGGCGATGTCGTGGAACAGGGCCGCCACGTACAGCAACCACGACTGCGAGAAATCAGCCATCAGCTGGCTGCAGAACGGGTATTCATGCGCGTGTTCGCTCATCGTGAAGCGGCGCATGTTGCGCACCACCATCAAAATGTGCTGGTCGACCGTGTACACGTGGAACAGGTCGTGCTGCATCTGGCCCACGATGCGGCGGAAATTCGGCAGGTAGCGCCCCAGGATGCTCATCTCGTTCATGCGCCGCAGCGCGTGGATGATGCCGACCGGCGCCTGCATGATGCGCAGGAAGAGGGCGCGGTTGACGGGGTCCTGGCGGAAGGCGGAGTCGATCTTGAAGCGCGCATGCCACAGGGCCCGCGTGGCGCGCGACGTCATGCCCTTCAGGGCCGGGCGCTCCGTCATCAGGACAAAGATTTCCAGCATGGCCGACGGGTATTGCTCGAACGTGTCGTCGGCGCTGATGTCGATCAGGCTGTTGACTTCATTGAAGCGCTCGTTGATGGGCACGGCCACGTCGTCTTGCGGAAACAGCCGTGCCTCGATGTTTTGCAGCAAAATCGTGTTGAGCTGGGTCACCGTCTTGGCGGCCCAGTAGTAGCGCTGCATGAGGAATTCGCTGGCGCGGCGCATGTGCGGCCCGCTGCCCGTCGCTTGCAGGCCCAGCGATTCGGCGATCGCCGTCTGCACGTCGAACACGAGGCGGTCTTCGCGCCGGCCCGCGTGCAGGTGCAGGCGCACGCGGATATCCTTGAAGGCGCGCTCCTTTTCCATCAGCTGGCGCGCTTCCGTCAAGGTGATCAGGCCGCCCGTGGCCAGGGTGCGCCACGAGTTGGCCAGGCCGGCCGCCTTGGCCACCCACAGGATGACCTGCAGGTCGCGCAGGCCGCCCGGGCTTTCCTTGCAATTCGGTTCCAGGCTGAAGGCCGTGTCTTCGTATTTGGCATGGCGCTGGCGCATTTCCGCCGTTTTTGCCTGGAAGAAGGCCTGCGGGTCCATGGCCGCGTCATAGCGCTGCTGCAATTGCGCGAACAGGTCCGCGTTGCCGCACACGAGGCGCGCTTCGAGCAAGCTCGTTTGCACGGTGATGTCGGCTTTCGATTCGACCATGCATTCATCGACCGTGCGAATGCTGTGGCCGATTTCCAGGCCCAGGTCCCACAGCAGTTGCACCAGTTCCTCGAGCTTTTCCTGCGTGGCGGCGTCCGGCGCCTGTTGCAGCAGGATCAGCAGGTCGACGTCGGAATACGGAAACAGTTCGCCGCGGCCATAGCCGCCCACGCCCACCAGAGCCGTGCCTGGCGGCAAGCCCGCTTCCTGCCAGGCGCGCGCCAGCACGCCATCGACGCTGTGGCGCAGGCTGCGCAGCAGTTTTTCAGGCTTGCCGTCGGCCTGGAAGGCCGCAATGACGACCTGGCGGTCGGCTTTCAGTTGCTGTTTCAGCTGTTCCCGAACTTGCTTTTTCATCTGGGCTCTGGGTGGCGGTGGGTCGGGTGGGGTCTGGCAGTATGGATCAGGCTTTGCTGGTGATAAAGGCCGGTGGTGGCGGCATGCCGGGCGAAACGGTCAGCACTTCATAGCCCGTTTCCGTGACCAGCACCGTGTGCTCCCATTGCGCCGACAGGCTGCGGTCCTTGGTTTTGATGGTCCAGCCATCGTTCATTTCGCGGATTTCGCGGCGGCCCGAGTTGATCATCGGTTCCACGGTAAAAATCATGCCCGCTTCCAGGCGTTCCAGGGTGCCTGGTTTGCCGTAATGTAATACCTGCGGTTCTTCATGGAAGACCTTGCCGATGCCGTGGCCGCAGAATTCGCGCACCACGCTGTAGCCTGCCTTCTCGGCGTGCTGCTGGATGGCGTGGCCGATATCGCCCAGGTGGGCGCCCGGCTTGATCTGGTCTATGCCCAGCCACATGCATTCATAGGTGATTTCCGACAGGCGCTTGGCCAGGATGGTCGGCGTGCCGACGAGGAACATACGGCTGTTGTCGCCGTGGTAGCCGTCCTTGATGACGGTGATGTCGAGGTTGACGGAGTCGCCGCTTTTCAGGACCTTGCCGCCAGGAATGCCATGGCAGATGACGTCGTTGACGGAGGTGCAGATGGCTTTCGGGTAAGGCGTGTAGCCGGGCGGGCAGTAGTTCAGCGGGGCAGGGATGGTGCCCTGCACGTTGACCATGTATTCATGGCACAGGCGGTCCAGCTCGCCCGTCGTGACGCCGACCTTGACGAAGGGAGTGATGTAGTCGAGTACTTCGGCGCCGAGCTTGCCGGCAACGCGCATGCCTTCGATGTCGGCGGCGGTATTGATACGGATGGTGGACATGTTGTGATTCGCAATCTGCAAGAATTCAGGTGAAAAGCACAGACGATTCCTGTTATATGGGAAAAAGTCTGCAAATATGTCGAAATTATAAACGAGGCGCCCTGAATCCGCCGCCTCCTTCCTATGGCCGCAAGGGGATTTGTGGGGAGAAAACGGATGAAAAGGCCACGCGGCCACACCTTGCACCACCGTGGTGCGCTGGGTGTTTCCGCAGGGCGCGCGATTTGCAGCGTGGACTTGATGCGGCAGGCATTTCAGTGTAGAATCCCGGGTTGCTTGAATTCTCTTTTAGGCAATGCAGTAAAACAGTGTCTTTAATTTATATAAACACGCGAATCCGGTCGACAAGGGTGCCTGTATGGTGACTGATCGGATTCCAGACCCAACCCTGGAGTTAATAATGTCCGTAACAATGCGCGAAATGCTGGAAGCCGGTGTCCACTTTGGTCACCAAACCCGTTTTTGGAATCCAAAAATGGCACCGTTCATCTTCGGCCATCGCAACAAGATCCACATCATCAACCTGGAAAAAACCATGGCGATGTACCAGGACGCAATGAAGCACGTGCGTCAACTGGCTGCAAACCGTGGCACCATCCTGATGGTTGGCACCAAGCGTCAAGCTCGCGAAATCATCGCTGCTGAAGCACAACGCGCTGGCGTGCCTTTCGTTGATCAACGTTGGTTGGGCGGCATGCTGACCAACTTCAAAACGATCAAAACCTCGATCAAGCGTCTGAAAGACATGGAAGTGATGATCGAAGACGGTTCGATCGAGAAGCTGTCGAAAAAAGAAGCGCTGATGTTCTCCCGCGAAATGATCAAGCTGCAAAAATCGATCGGCGGCATCAAGGACATGGGCGGCATTCCTGACGCAATCTTCGTCGTCGACGTCGGCTACCACAAAGGTGCGATCACCGAAGCAGCTAAACTGGGTATTCCGGTCATCGGCGTTGTCGATACCAACCACTCCCCAGAAGGCGTGAACTTCGTGATCCCAGGTAACGATGACTCCTCGAAAGCCATCATGTTGTACGCTCGCGGTGTTGCTGATGCAATCATCGAAGGCCGTGCAGCTGCCGGTAACGAAGTTGTTGAAATGGTTAAAGCAGCCGCTGGCGACGAATTCGTCGAAGTTAACGAACAGGCTTAATGGCCAGGCTATCGCAAGATAGCCGTTTGTAAGCACAGCAGTAAGGGAAAAGGGGTGGCAGCAGCTCCCCCTTTTTTTTAACAAAAAAACGATAGTGACCGCTGGCGAGGCATGCATGCCCGGCCGCGACTATCGACTCACCGAATCAGGAGAAACACATGGCAGCGATTACAGCAGCGATGGTAGGCGAATTGCGCGGCAAAACCGACGCACCAATGATGGAATGCAAAAAAGCACTGACCGAAGCCGAAGGCGACATGGCGCGTGCGGAAGAGATCCTGCGCGTCAAACTGGGCGGCAAGGCATCGAAAGCATCGGCACGCATCACCGCTGAAGGCGTCGTGGCAACTTACATCGCCAACGGCGTAGGCGCCCTGGTCGAAGTGAACTCGGAAACCGACTTCGTTGCGAAAAACGACGATTTCCTGGCGCTGGCCAACAACGCTGCCCGTCTGGTAGCGGAACACAACCCGGCTGACGTCGCTGCCCTGCTGGCCCTGCCACTCGACGGCAAGACCCTGGAAGACGTGCGCGCTGCCCTGATCGGCAAAATCGGCGAAAACATGACCATCCGCCGCTTCCAGCGTTTCGAAACCAGCGCCAAGCTGGCTTCGTACCTGCACGGTTCGCGCATTGGCGTGATCGTCGAATTCGACGGCGCCGATGAGCAAGTGGGCAAAGACGTGGCAATGCACATCGCTGCCATGAAGCCAGTGTCGCTGTCGTCGAACGAAGTTCCAGCGGAACTGATCGAAAAAGAGCGTTCGGTTGCACAACTGAAAGCCGAAGAAGACGCAGCCAAAGCGGCCGCCGAAGGCAAGCCAGCGCAATCGCCGGAAATCCTGGCCAAGCGCCTGGAAGGTTCCGTACAGAAGTTCCTGAAAGAAGTGTCCCTGCTGAACCAGGCTTTCGTGAAAAACGACAAGCTGTCGGTTGAGCAAATGCTGAAGGCGGCTAACACCAGCGTCAAAGGTTTCGCCATGTACGTAGTGGGCGAGGGCATCGAGAAGAAGCAAGACGACTTCGCAGCAGAAGTCGCAGCACAGATGGCTGCCTCCCAGGGAGCGTAAGTAAAGCGGGCCGAGAGGCCCGTTTTTTTGGCCCGCCCGCACCTGTCGTGCCGGGCGGCGGCATGGGCAGCACCGCGCGCCTATCCGGCGCTGCAAGGCGCTGCGCCATGTCATACTCGAATAACCTCATTTATGGAGCCCCAGCTCATGTCAAAACCAGCCTACAAGCGCGTCCTCCTCAAGTTGTCCGGCGAAGCCCTGATGGGCGATGATCCCTACGGCATCAATCGCGCCACGATCGAGCGCATGGTGGCCGATGTGGCCGAGGTGGCGAAGTTGGGTGTGGAACTGGCAATCGTGATTGGCGGCGGCAATATCTTCCGCGGCGTCGCGCCTGGCGCGCAAGGCATGGACCGTGCCACCGCCGACTACATGGGCATGCTCGCTACCGTGATGAACGCACTGGCACTGGCCGATGCCATGCGCCACGTCGGCATTACTGCGCGCGTCATGTCGGCCATCGGCATCGAACAAGTGGTCGAGCCGTACGTCCGTCCGAAAGCCCTGCAATACCTGGAAGAAGGTAAAGTGGTCGTCTTCGCCGCCGGTACCGGCAATCCGTTCTTCACCACCGACACGGCAGCCGCCCTGCGCGGTTCCGAGATCAGCGCCGAGATCGTCCTGAAGGCCACCAAGGTCGACGGCGTCTACACGGCCGATCCGAAGAAGGATCCGAATGCCACCCTGTTCCACACGATTACGTTCGACGACGCCATCGCCAAGCACCTGCAAGTGATGGACGCCACCGCATTCGCCCTGTGCCGCGACCAGAAACTGCCAATCAAAGTGTTTTCGATCACCAAGCCAGGCGCGCTGATGCGCGTCATCATGGGCGAAGATGAAGGCACGCTGGTTCACGTCTAAATTAGTATTGGTAGTCATTTCAAGATTTATTATCATTAACAGCGCCTGACAAAACCGTCGCGAGCGGAAGGGAGAGGTGGCCGAGAAGCGCAACCGTACCGAGGTACGGTGAGCATCGCAGGCCGCCTATGCCGACGCGCAGCAGGTTTTGACAGGCGTCACTACAGGAGTACAGTAATGTCCTTAGCTGACGTTAAAAAGAACACCCAGGAACGCATGACGAAGTCGCTGGAAACACTGAAGGCCGATCTGGCCAAAGTGCGTACCGGCCGCGCCCATACGGGTATCCTGGACCACGTGATGGTCGATTACTACGGTTCGCCGACGGCGCTGACCCAGGTCGCCAACGTGACCCTGATCGACGCGCGCACCATCGGTGTGCAGCCATACGAAAAAAAGATGGCCACCACCGTCGAAAAAGCCATCCGCGACGCCGACCTGGGCCTGAATCCATCGGCACAGGGCGACATGATCCGTGTGCCGACGCCACCGCTGACGGAAGAGCGCCGCAAGGAAATGGTCAAGCTGGTCAAGAGCGAAGCGGAAGACGCGAAGATTGCCGTGCGTAACATTCGCCGCGATGCGAACGAGTCGCTGAAGAAACTGGTCAAGGAAAAAGCCTGCTCCGAGGACGATGAGCGCCGCTCGTCGGAAGAAGTGCAGAAGCTGACGGACAAGTTTATTGCCGACATCGACAAGATGGTTGTCGACAAAGAAAAAGAAGTGCTGACGGTCTAGTTTTCAGTCCTTTTGACGCTGCCCGGGAAAGCATGGCTTTTCCGGGCAGTGCTATTTGGAGCATAATAGTTATCTTTTATTTTTGGTATTCGTGTTTTCATGATCTATTCGAGTTCGACAACGGCAGTACCTGAGGTGGGCACGGTGCCGCGCCATGTGGCAATCATTATGGATGGCAATGGCCGCTGGGCAACCAAGCGCTTTCTGCCGCGCGTGGCTGGTCACGTCAAGGGCGCCGATACCGTGCGCCGTGTCGTCGAGACCTGCCTCGAGCGCGGTGTCGAATACCTGACCTTGTTTGCCTTCAGTTCGGAAAACTGGCGCCGCCCGGAAGAAGAGGTGTCGCTGCTGATGCGCCTGTTCGTCACGATGCTGGAACGCGAAGTGGTCAAGATGCATGCCAGCGACATCCGCCTGAAGGTGGTGGGCGACCTGTCGCGCTTCAATGGCGAGCTGCAGACCCTGATCGCCAATGCGGAGCGCAAGACGGCGAACAACACGCGCCTGACGGTGTCCATCTGCGCCAACTATGGCGGCCGCTGGGACATCATGCAGGCAGTCAACAAAATGACGGCCGAGGCTGCCGCCAATGGCCAGCCTGCCGGGCACGCTTACACGGAAGAGCAACTGGCGCCGCACCTGGCCATGGCGTACGCGCCCGAGCCCGACCTGTTCATCCGCACGGGCGGCGAGCAGCGCATTTCCAATTTCCTCCTGTGGCAACTGGCGTACACTGAGTTGTTTTTCACCGAGACTTTCTGGCCCGACTTCAATGACGAGTGCCTCGACGCGGCAATCGCGTCTTACCAGCAGCGCGAACGGCGCTTTGGCCGTACCAGCGCGCAATTAACTGAAAAGACAAACTGATGCTGAAAACACGGATAATCACCGCCCTGGTCCTTCTGGCGGTCTTGCTGCCGGTTCTGTATCTGAATTATTTCCCCGCCTTCGCCGTGATCGCCACGGCGTTCTTCGGCGCCGCCGTCTGGGAAAGCTTCCGCATCTTCAAAAATCGCCATGCGCTCGTGATTGCCGCCGTCTGGACTGCCGCCTTCGCGTATACATTCTTTGTCGGTAACGGCATGGCGCAGCTCAATTTCTGGTTCGCCCTGTGCGTGGCCATCTGGCTGATCCGCTTCGTGCCCTCGCTGGCAACGGGCTTGCCGCCCACCGAAGGCTTGGGCAATACCTTGCTCAGCCTCGTGTACCCGGTGACCATCGTCGGCTGTTTTGTTGCCATCATCGCCTTGTTCCTGCATAGCCCCTTGTACTTGCTGTCCGTCATGGCCCTCGTGTGGATCGCCGATATCGGCGCCTATTTCTCGGGCAAGGCTTTCGGCAAGCGCAAGCTGGCGCCAAGCATTTCCCCAGGTAAATCCTGGGAAGGCGCCATTGGCGGCGGCATCGCCGTGCTCGTCATCGCCGCCATCACCATCGTGGCCGCGCCATCGCTGCCGGTGCTGCAAGACACCTTCGCCGTGCAGCTGCAATTGCGCCGCGGCTGGCTCGTGGCCTTGCTGGTGCTGCTGCTGGTCGTCGCCGCCAGCATCGTCGGCGACCTGTTCGAATCCCAATTGAAGCGCCGCGCCGGCATCAAGGACAGCAGCAATCTGCTGCCTGGCCATGGCGGCGTACTCGACCGTATCGACGCGTTGATCCCGGTCCTGCCATTTGCCGCCCTCATGGCCAGCTGGCTTTAAGGAAACTCATGCAATACATCACCATCCTTGGCGCGACCGGCTCGATCGGCGTGTCCACCCTGGACGTGCTCGCGCGTCATCCCGAGCAATACAGCGTGTATGCGCTGAGCGCGCACAGCCGCGTGGCTGAACTGGCCGCCCAGTGCCTGCAATTCCGTCCCCAGCGCGCCGTCGTCGGCACGGCGGACGCCGCCCTTGAACTGACGCGCTTGCTGCGCGGGCAGGGCGTCGATACGCAAGTCGAGTACGGCGTGGACGCCCTGTGCGCCATCGCCAGCGCGCCGCAAGTGACGGGCGTGATGGCGGCCATCGTCGGCGCGGCCGGCCTGGCGCCCACCCTGGCGGCGGCGCGTGCCGGCAAGAAGGTATTGCTGGCCAATAAGGAAGCGCTGGTCATGTCCGGCCAGCTGTTCATCGATGCCGTGCATGACAACGGCGCCGTGCTGCTGCCGATCGACAGCGAACACAACGCCATCTTCCAATGCATGCCGCACGCCCATGGCCGCGCGCCTGGCGCCGCGGGCGTGGCAAAGATCGTGCTGACCGCGTCAGGCGGCCCCTTCCTCACGCGCGACGTCGAGACGCTCGACACGGTCACGCCGGACCAGGCGTGCAAGCATCCGACCTGGGCCATGGGACGCAAGATTTCCGTCGATTCGGCCACCATGATGAACAAGGGTCTGGAAGTGATCGAGGCGCACTGGCTGTTCGGCGCGCCGGCCGACCAGATCGAAGTGCTGATCCACCCGCAGAGCGTGATCCATTCGATGGTCTCGTACATCGATGGTTCCGTGCTGGCCCAGCTGGGCAATCCGGACATGCGCACGCCGATCGCCCATGCGCTGGCGTATCCGCAGCGCATCGCTTCCGGCGTGGCGCAGCTGGACCTGGCCCAAGTGGCCACCCTGCAGTTCGAACGTCCCGATTTCCGCCGTTTCCCCTGCCTGGCGCTGGCGTTTGACGCCTTGCGCGCGGGCGGCACGGCGCCAGCTTTGCTCAACGCGGCCAATGAAGTGGCCGTGCAAGCGTTCCTTGACGAACGGATCGGCTTCCGCCAGATCGACCGGGTTATCGCGCACGTGATCGACACGGTGCCGCACGGCGCCGCTTCGAGCATCGAGGCCGTGCTGGAGCAGGACCGCGTGGCCAGAGCGGCCGCGCAAGCGTATATCGCCCAAAGGCTGGCTGCATGACGCTCATCACCACCTTGCTGGCCTTTATCGTCGCGCTCGGTTCACTGATTACCTTGCACGAGCTGGGCCACTACCTGGTGGCGCGCTGGTGCGGCGTGAAGGTGCTGCGCTTCTCGATCGGCATGGGAAAAGTGGTGTATTCGCGCAAGTTTGGCAAGGATCAGACGGAATGGGCGATTTCCGCACTGCCGCTGGGCGGCTATGTCAGCATGCTCGACAGCCGTGCGCAAGACCTCAGCGACTTGCCGGAAAGCGAATTGCGCCGCGAATTCACGCGCCAGAGCGTGTGGCGCCGCATCGCCATCGTGGCCGCCGGCCCGCTGGCCAATTTTCTCGTCGCCATCGTGCTGTACGCGGGCCTGTTCATGCATGGTATCGAAGAGCCCTCGAGTAAACTCGGCCCCGTGGCCGAGCAGACGCCGGCATACACGGCCGGCCTGCGCAGCGGCGATACGGTGGAAACCGTCAATGGCAAGCCCGTGGCCAGCTGGTCCGAGCTGCGCTGGGAACTGATCCAGGCCACCCTCGACAAGCAGCCGGCGCGCATCGAAGTGCGCCGTCCCGACCGTGGCCAGCAGGAAGCGACCTTGCCGACGGCCAGCCTGACGGAGACGGACCTGGAAGGCGACGTGCTGGGCAAGCTGGGCCTCACCCTGGCCCGTTCCGCGCCCACGCTGATGGAAATCATGCCCGATGGCGCCGCCGCGCGCGCCGGCCTGCGGAAAAACGACCAGATTCTCGCCATCGACGAACAGCCCGTGCACGACGTGGCGGCCGTCATCGCCACCCTGAGCCAGGCGCCGGGCCGGACCTTGCAATTGCAGCTCTTGCGCCAGGGCCAGGACCTGACCTTGCCCATTACGCCGGACGCCATGCCGGGCGCCGGGGCGGAGGGAGCTGTAACAGTTGGTAAGATACAGGCGAAGCTGGGACAGGTGCCGGATATGATCACCGTGGCATCGGGACCGTTCTCTGCTGTGGGCAAGGCGTCCGCCAAGGTCTGGGATACCAGCGTCATGAGCCTGAAAATGCTGGGTAAAATGATCACCGGCCAGGTGTCGCTGAAGAATGTGACGGGGCCCATTACTATTGCCGATTACGCGGGCCAGACGGCGCGCATCGGCCTGGTAAGCTACCTGAGCTTCATTGCCTTCATCAGTATCAGTCTGGGCGTGATGAATTTGCTACCCATTCCTGTTCTGGATGGCGGGCATTTGCTGTATTATTCGCTGGAAGTTTTGACCGGACGCCCCTTGCCGGAGCGCGTAGGCGAGATTGCCCAGCGCCTGGGGATCGGTTTGTTGCTGACCTTGATGGTGCTTGCCGTCTTTAATGACGTGTTGCGATTGCTGAATTAGGGCGGTGGTTGATGCCATTGCGTGAGTCGCACAAGCAATCTTTTGTGTATGTTGTCCATTGATTTACCCATTGAATAACCCCAATGAAATTACATTCTGCTCGTTTTGCCTTGCCTTCCTTTCGCCGCAGCCTGATCGGCGCCGCCGTCATGGCCATTTGTTCCGGCCACGCGCTGGCCGTCCAGCCATTTACTGTCAAGGACATCCGGGTCGAAGGGATCCAGCGTACTGAAGCGGGCACCGTGTTTGCCTACCTGCCGGTGCGGGTCGGCGAAACGTTCTCCGACGAGAAGAGCGTTGCCGCCATCAAGGCCCTGTATGCGACGGGCATGTTCAAGGATGTGCGCCTGGAAGCCGATGGCGACGTGCTGGTGGTGCTGGTCGAGGAACGTCCGGCCATCGCGACCGTGGAATTCACGGGCACCAAGGAATTTGAAAAGGACGTGCTGGTCAAGGCGCTGAAGGAAATCGGCGTCGGCGAAGCCAAGATTTTCGACAAGGCGTCCGTCGACCGCGCGGAACAGGAACTCAAGCGCCAGTACCTGTCGCATGGCCTGTACGGCGTGAAGATCACCACCACCGTCACGCCGATCGAGCGCAACCGCGTCAACGTGGTGTTCGCCGTCGACGAGGGCGACGTGGCCCGCATCAAGCAGATCAACATCGTCGGCAACAAGGCTTTCACGGACAAGGAACTGCGCGATCAGCTGGCCCTGAACACGGGCGGCTGGTTCAGCTGGTACACCAAGGCCGACCAGTATTCGAAGACCAAGCTGACGGGCGACATCGAGTCGCTCAAGTCCTACTACCTGGACCGCGGCTATATCGAGATGCAGGTCGACTCGACGCAAGTGTCGATCACGCCCGATAAAAAAGATATCTACCTGACGATCAACATCACCGAAGGTGAAAAGTACAAGATCGCCGGCACCAAGTTCGAAGGCGAGATGTTCGGCCGCGAAGAAGAGCTCAAAGCCCTGAACCTGATGCGCGAAGGCGAAATCTACTCGGGCGCGCGCCTGACGGCGACGAACAAGCGTATCCAGGACCGCCTGGCCACGTTTGGCTATGCGTTTGCCAACGTCAACGCGAATCCCGAGATCAACCGCGAAAAGCATGAAGTCGGTTTTACCTTCTTCATCGATCCGGGCAAGCGCGTGTACGTGCGCCACATGAATATCGCCGGCAACACCACCACGCGCGATGAAGTCATTCGCCGCGAATTCCGCCAGTTCGAATCGTCCTGGTACGACAGCAACAAGATCAAGCTGTCGCGCGACCGTGTCGACCGCCTTGGCTACTTCAAGGACGTGACCATCGACACGCCGGAAGCGCAGGGCACGACCGACCAGGTTGACGTCAACGTCACGGTGGTGGAAAAACCAACCGGTAACTTCCTGATCGGTGGCGCTTTCTCGCAATCGGAGAAGTTCACCCTGTCGGCATCGATTTCGCAAGCCAACTTCGCCGGTAGCGGCAACACGGTCGGCATCGAACTCAATACCAGCCATTACAGCCGCACCATCGCGTTTTCGCAGACCAATCCGTACTACACGGACGATGGCATTTCGCGCAGCTTTGAAGTCTACCTGCGTACGACGGAACCGCCGGCACTGAACATCGGCAGCTACAAGATCAAGCAGACCGGTGGCCGCGTCAGTTTCGGCGTACCGTTCTCGGAAGTCGACACCGTCTTCTTCGGCATCGGCGCCGAGCGTTCGCGCATCGAAACCGATATCACCAGCCCGATCCGCTTCAAGCAGTACGTGATCGACAATGGCGGCCCGTCCGACGGTATCGGTTCGGCCACGACGAATTCCATCCCGCTGACGGCGGCATGGCAGCGCGACAGCCGCGACAGCGCCTTGACGCCATCGATCGGCCGCTACCAGCGCGTCAACCTGGAGGCTGACCTGATCGGTGACCAGAAATACTTCCGTGCCATTTATGAGCACCAGTATTTCCGTCCGCTGTTCAGCAAGGTCACCCTGGCGCTGAAGGGCGAGATCGATTACGGCCACGGCATCGGCAAGCACGTGTATCCAGTCTTCAAGAACTTCTACGGCGGCGGTATCGGTTCGGTGCGCGGCTACCTGAGTTCTTCTCTGGGCGCGGTCGAACCGAGCACCAACGATGCACTGGGCGGCGCTTCGCGCCTGATCGGTAACGCGGAACTGCAGATGCCATTCCCTGGTTCGGGCAATGACCGCAGCTTGCGCTGGTTCGGTTTCCTTGACGGCGGCCAGGTCTACCAGGAAGGCGAAAAAATGCGGATTTCGCAATTGCGCTATTCTGCTGGCTTGGGCATCAGCTGGATTTCACCAGTGGGCCCGCTCAAGCTGAGCTACGCCAAGCCGTTGAACGCCAAGCCGACGGACCGCCTGGAGCGCTTCCAGTTCCAGATGGGCACCGGTTTCTAACCGGCCATCTGAACCGGGGCGACAGCTTTTACCTTTTGACCATGGAGTATCATGAACACCGCATCCGCTACCCTGCCCAAGACCCTTGCCGTGATCGCATTGTGCTGGAGTTCGCTGTTGCCGGTGCAGGCGCAGGCTCAGGAGTCGAAGATCGCCTGGATCAGCAGCGAACGTATTTATAACGAATCGAGGCTGGCCAAGCTGGCCAGCGCCAAGCTGGCCGAAGAGTTCCGCTCGCGCGAAAAAGCCGTGCAGGAACTGGCGGCCCGCTTCAAGGTGGCCAATGAAGCCCTGGAAAAGGACATGCCGACCCTGAGCGAGGCGGAGCGCGCCAAGCGCCAGCGCGAGTTTTTCGAGCTGGACAAGGAATTGCAGCGCCGCCAGCGCGAGTTCCGCGAAGACCTGAGCCAGCGCACGAACGAAGAGCGCAGCGCCATCGCGGAAAAAGCCAACACCATCATCCAGCAGATGGCGCATATCGAAGGATATGACATCGTGCTGCAGGAAGCCCTGTGGGCCAGCCCGCGCATCGACATTACCGACAAGGTTCTGAAGGCGCTGGACAAGTAATCGAAACGGTTTCAAGCCTGGCAGTGCCGTAGCGAGCGGATGTGAGTTGTGGTTGAGAAGCGGAGCTGTGCGAATGCACAGTGAGCATCGGAGACCGCAAATCGCGCCGCGCAGTAGGCATAGTCAGGCGTTTTTATAAGGGTATATCGATGGGCACTCGACTAGGTGAATTGGTCGAACGCTTCGGCGGACAGTTGGCGGGCGATCCGAACCTGGAAGTTTCAGGCATCGCACCGCTGGCCGACGCCGGCGCTTCGCACATCAGCTTTCTCAGCAATAGCAAATTTCGCGCACAGGCGGCCCAGAGCGGCGCTTGCGCGCTGATACTCACGCCGGCCGACGACGCGCTGATCGGCGCCGACTACGCCGGCGCGCGCATCGTCACCCCGAATCCCTATGTGTATTTCGCGCGCGCGGCGCAGTATTTTGCCGCCCTGGCCGAGATCAAGGCGCCCGTGGGCATCCACGCCAGCGCCACCGTCGATGATGGCGCGCAAGTCGACGCCACTGCCTCGGTCGGGCCGCGCGCCGTGATCGAAGCGGGTGCCGTGATCGGCGCCGGCTGCGTCATCGGCGCCGGCTGCGTGATTGGCCGCGACGCCGTCATCGGCGCCGGTACCCAGCTGTTCGCCAACGTGACCTTCCACGCGCGCTGCGTGATCGGCCAGCGCGGCATCATCCATTCGGGCGCCGTGATCGGCACCGACGGCTTCGGCTTCGCCAACGAAGGCGGCGTGTATATCAAGATTCCGCAGACGGGCAGGGTGGTGATCGGTGACGATGTCGATATCGGCGCCAACACCACCATCGACCGCGGCGCACTGGCCGACACCATCATCGAAGACGGCGTCAAGCTCGATAACCAGATCCAGATCGGCCACAACTGCCATATCGGCGCACACACGGCCATGGCCGGCTGCGTTGGCGTGGCCGGCAGCGCCATCATCGGCAAATACTGCACCTTTGGCGGCGCCGCCATGGTGCTGGGCCATTTGACGATTGCCGACCGCGTCCATGTGGGCTCGGGCAGCATGGTCTCGCGTTCGATCGCGGAGCCGGGCCAGTATACGGGCTTCTATCCGCTGGCCAAGAACGCCGACTGGGAAAAGAGCGCCGCCATCGTGCGCAACCTGTCAAGCATGCGCGAGAAAATCCGCGCGCTTGAAAAAACAATTAAAACACTGACCACGCAAGACGAAAAATGACTACTGAAAAAAAGACCCTCGACATCCTCGCCATCAAATCGCTGCTGCCGCACCGCTACCCGCTGTTGCTGGTCGACCGCGTGCTGGACTGGGAAGCGAACAAAACCATCACCGCCATCAAGAACGTGACGGTCAACGAAGAGTTCTTCCAGGGCCATTTCCCGCACAAGCCGGTCATGCCTGGCGTGCTGATGATCGAAGCGCTGGCGCAGACGGCGGCCCTGCTGTCGTTCCTGTCGATGGGCGTGAAACCGGACGAGAACTCGGTCGTGTACTTTGTGGGCATCGACAACGCGCGCTTCAAGCGTCCTGTCGAACCGGGCGACCAACTGAAGATGGATGTGGAAATCCTGCGCGTCTCGCGCGGCATCTGGAAATACAAGGCCGTCGGTACGGTCGACGGCAAGCTGGCGGTGGAAGGTGAACTGATGTGCACCATCCGCAGCGCGCAGGATGCCAGCCAATCTGCGAGCCAGCCAGCGGGGCAGTAACATGGCGGCCATCCACTCCACGGCAGTCATTGATCCGAAGGCCGAGCTCGATAGCTCGGTCGAGGTGGGTCCGTACACCATCATCGGTCCGCACGTGCGCATCGGTGCCGGCACCAGGGTTGGCCCGCACGTGGTCATCGACGGCCACACGACGATCGGCAGCGACAACCACCTGTTCCAGTTTTCTTCCATCGGCGCGCAGCCGCAGGATAAAAAATGGGCTGGCGAGGCGACGCGCCTGGAAATCGGCGACCGCAACACGATCCGCGAATTTTGCACCTTCAACACGGGCACCGTGCAGGGTGGCGGCGTCACGCGCCTGGGCAATGACAACTGGATCTCGGCGTATGTGCACCTGGCGCACGACTGCCTGGTGGGCAACAACACGATCTTTTCGAACAATGCCCAGCTGGCGGGCCACGTGGAAATCGGCGACTGGGTCATCATGAGCGGCTTCGCCAATGTGCACCAGTTCTGCAAGATCGGCGCGCATGCCTTCGTCGGCATGAGCACCAGCCTGACGCAGGACGTGCCGCCATTCGTGCTCCTGAACGGCAACCCGGCACAAGCCCACGGCGTCAATATCGAAGGCTTGAAACGCCGCGGCTTTACGCGCGAGCAGATCAACGGCATCCGCGCCGCGTATAAACTCATCTACCGCGCGGGACTGACCCTGGAAGAATCCAAGGCTGCCCTGTTCGAAGAAGAAGCGGCATCGTCGCCCGAGGTGGCGGAACACATTCGCGCCATGCGCGAATTCCTTGGCGTGGCGTCGCGTGGCATCGTCCGCTGACCAGTCTAGCGGCCTGCCGGTCGCCAATGTCGCCATCGTCGCCGGCGAGGTGTCGGGCGACCTGCTGGCCAGCCGGCTGCTGTCCGGCCTCGTGCCGCAGCTGCCCGGCGCACGCTTCCATGGCATCGGCGGCGAACACATGGCCAAGCAGGGTTTTGTGTCCGATTGGCCGCTCGACAAGCTGACCGTGCGTGGCCTGTTCGAGATCATTCCCCGCTACCGCGAGATCAAGGGCATCCAGAACGCGCTGCGCGACCAGCTGCTGGCCGAGCGTCCCGCCGTCTTCATCGGCGCCGACTATCCGGGTTTTAACCTGGGACTGGAACAGCAGCTCAAGGAAGGCGGCATCCCCACCGTGCACTACATCGGGCCGCAGATCTGGGCCTGGCGCGGCGGCCGCATCAAGAAAATTATCAAGGCCGTCTCGCACATGCTGGTGATCTTCCCGTTCGAGGAAGAGATCTACCGCAAGGCAGGCGTGCCCGTTACCTATGTCGGCCATCCGCTGGCTGAAATGATCCCCCTGCAGCCCGACGAGGCGGCCGCGCGGCGCACCCTGGGCTTGCCAGACGACGCGAATGTCGTGACGCTGATGCCGGGCAGCCGCATGGGCGAACTCAAATACAATACGGTGGCCTTTGTCGGCGCGTGCAAGTTGCTGCTGGCGCGCGACCGCTCCTTGCGTTTCGTCGCGCCCATGGCCGGCGAAAAACAGCGCCAGTACTTCCTGCAGCTGATTGCGGAAGCGGGCCTGCAGGACGTCGAAATATTGCTCACGGACGGCGGCTCGCACACGGCCATTTGCGCCGCCGATGCGGTGCTGGTGGCCTCCGGCACGGCATCGCTGGAAGTGGCGCTGTACAAGAAGCCCATGGTCATCGCCTACAAGATGATGCGCGCCTCGTGGGAAATCATGCGCCACATGGGCTACCAGCCGTGGATTGGTTTGCCCAACATCTTGGCGCGCGACTACTTGGTGCCCGAGCTGCTGCAAAACGCGGCCAGCCCCGAGGCACTGGCCGAAGCCATGTGGAAGCAGCTGAGCGACGTTCCCGGGCGTTTGCGCCTGGTGCAGCGCTTCACGGATATGCACCACAGCCTGCTGCGCGACAGCGCGCAGGAAAGCGCGAATGCCGTCATGCAGGTCATTGCCGCCAACCGCAAGTAAGCACCGTTTCAATCGCAGTTCCTACCAAAGATTCAACGTGAAAAATATCTATCCCGGCCTGTTTGACGACTTGCCATTCTCGCTCGATGAAATCATCTGCGGCGTCGACGAGGCAGGCCGCGGTCCGCTGGCCGGCCCCGTGTTCGCCGCCGCCGTGATCCTCGACCCGCAGCAGCCCATCGACGGCTTGCGCGATTCGAAAAAACTCAGCGAAGCGAAACGTGATTTGCTGGCGCCGCAGATCAAGGCCAAGGCCCTGGCCTGGGCCATCGCCGAAGCGTCGGAAGAAGAGATCGACCGCCTGAACATCCTGCAGGCGTCGATGCTGGCCATGCGCCGCGCCGTCGAGGCCCTGGCCACCGTGCCGACCCTGGCCCTGATCGACGGCAACCGCTGTCCCGTGATGCCGATACGCGGCATGGCCATCGTCGGTGGCGACGACAAGGTCGATTCGATTTCCGCCGCCTCGATCCTGGCCAAGACGGCGCGCGATGCGGCCCTCGTGCACCTGCATGCGGCCTATCCCGAATACTGCTTCGACCAGCACAAGGGTTACGGCACCAAGCTGCACCTCGAGCGCCTGCACCTGCATGGCGCCTCGCCCGTGCACCGCCGCTCGTTCGCCCCCGTGCGCAACGTGATCGCGCTGTTTGGCGGACAAGAGGTGGCGGCATGAAGACGATTACCTCGCGCGACAATGCGCAATACAAGGATTTGCTGAAGCTGGCGGGCAGTTCGCAGGCGCGCCGCAAGTCGGGTCGTACCTTGCTCGACGGCGTGCACCTGTGCCAGTCGTATTTGCAGCTGCGCGGCATGCCGGAGCAGTGCATCGTCAGCGAAAGCGCCTTGCGGAACCCGGAAGTGGCGGACATCGTCGGCCAGCTGGAAAGCCAGCGCGCGCACGTACTGGGCTTGCCCGACGCGCTGTACAACGCGGTGAGCCAGGTCGAACACGGCGTGGGCGTGATGTTCCTCATCGAGACCCCGGAACGGGCCGTCACGCAACCCCTGAGCGTATCGGCTGTGCTGCTCGATAACCTGCAAGACCCAGGCAACGTGGGGTCGATTTTGCGCAGCGCCGCCGCCGCCGGCATCACGCAGGTGTACTGCAGCGCCGGCACGGCATTCTGCTGGTCGCCGAAGGTGCTGCGCGCGGCCATGGGTGCGCACTTCGTGCTCGACATCTTTGAAAACGTCGACCTGGCGGCGCTCGTTGCCGGCGCCAAGGTGGCCACCCTCGCCACCAGCGGCTACGCCACGAAGCAGCTGTACGACGTCGACCTGCGCCAGCCCGTCGCCTGGCTGTTCGGCCATGAAGGGCAGGGCGTGGCCGACGACCTGCTGGCTATGGCCACGCACCAGGTGGTCATTCCCCACCTGGGCCAAATCGAATCGCTGAACGTGGCCGCCTGCGCCGCCGTCTGCTTCTTCGAGCAGCTGCGCCAGGGCCAGTCCTGAACAGGGTAGCCATGTCTTTTCCTCCGCTTGCCGATGGTGCTGTACGTGACGAGGCCTGGTGGCGCCAGGTTGCCGCGTTTTATCCCGCGCCGCCGGACGCCATCGTCAATCTCGAGCATGGCTATTTCGGCGCCATGGCCAGCCCTGTGCACGCGGCGTTCGAACAGGCCGTGCGCTACACCAACGAGCAACTGAGTCCCTTCGTGCGCGGCGAATTCACGCGTACGCACGTGGATATCCTGCGCCAGCGCGTCGCCGCGCTGATTCACGCGCAGCCGCACGAAATCCTGCTGACCCGCAGCGGCACCGAATCCATGCAGGTGCTGATCACGCAATACCACGGCCTGGCGTCCGGCGATACGGTGCTGTGGAGTAATCTCGATTATCCGGCCATGCGCACGGCCATGCGCTGGCTGGCGCAGCGCCGTGGCGTCACCAGTACGCAAGTTCAATTGAGCCTGCCCATCAGCGATGACGAGATCATCGCCCGTTACGCGCAAGCCATGCGCCTAGCCGTCAAGCCCAAGTTGCTGCTGCTGTCGCAGGTGACGCCGGCCAACGGCCAGCAACTGCCGCTGCAGGACATCATGGCGCTGGCGCGCGAACACGGCATCGACGTGCTGCTCGACAGCGCCCATGCGCTGGGGCAGGTCGACGTGGACGTGCATGCTATGGGCGTCGATTTCGCCGGTTTCAATCTGCATAAATGGCTGGGGGCGCCGGCGGGACTCGGTGTCGTGTATATCCGCGCATCGCAGTTACACAAGATCGAGCCGCATTGTGGCGACGACGATTATCCGCTGGACGATATCCGCAGCCGCCTGCACATGGGCATGCCGCCGATCGGCGCCATCCTGGCTGCGCCTGCCGCATTGGACTTCCATGAGCGCCTGGGCGGCGCGCCGGCCAAGAACGAACGCCTGGCCTGGCTGCGCGATTACTGGGTCGGGCGGGTGGCGCAATTGCCCGGCGTGCACATGTTGTCTCCGCTCGATGCCAGGCGGGGCACGGCGCTGGTCGCCTTTGCCGTCGACGGCATGAGCGCGCGCGATCTGCAGCAAGCCTTGCTGCAGCGTTTTGGCGTCTTCACCGTGCAGCGCAATATCGGCGATGCCGATGTCGTGCGCGCCACGGTGGCCATCACCACCACCACCGGTGAACTGGACCGGCTGGTGGCCGCGCTGACGGCGCTCTCCAGCGAGGCGACCACCTGACAAAATCGACGCGCAGCAGGTTTGGTCAGGTGTTCTCAGTACTCGCGGCGGTTCGGCTTGATCTCTTGCAAGATTGTCGTGGAGATCTCCTCGATCGACTTGGTGGTCGATGACAGCCAGCGTATTCCCTCGCGTTTCATCATTTTTTCCGCCTCGTTGACCTCGTAACGGCAATTTTCAATGGCCGCATACTTGCTTCCAGCGCGTCTTTCGTTGCGTATTTCCGACAAACGTTCGGGCGTAATGCTCAATCCGAAAATTTTATTCTTAAATTCCAGCAAGGCCGATGGCAGCTTGTCGCGCTCGAAATCGTCGGGAATCAGCGGATAATTGGCTGCCTTGATGCCGTATTGCATGGCCAGATACAGGCTGGTCGGGGTCTTGCCAGAGCGCGAAACACCCACCAGAATGACATCGGCCGAGGACAGGTTTTTGTGCGACTGGCCATCGTCATGCGCCAGCGAATAGTTGATCGCCTCGATGCGGTTCTTGTATTCCTCGCTGTCGACGATGTTGTGCGAGCGCCCGATGGTATGGGTCGACATCACGCCCAGCTCCTGCTCCAGCGGGGCGACAAAGGTCTGGATCAGGTCCATGTGCATGCCGCTGGACTTGCGGATCACGGCCGACAGGTCGTTCTTTACCAGGGTGGAGAAAATGATCGGGCGCTGGCCGTCGGTGGCAAACGCTTCGTTGATCTTTCGCGCCGCCTCGTAGGCCTTGTCCATGGTGTCGATGAAGGGCAGGCGGATCTGGCGGAAGCGCAGATCGAACTGCGTCAGCACCGAGTGGCCGAACGTCTCGGCGGTGATGCCGGTGCCGTCGGAAACGAAGAAGACGGTGCGGGCCGCGGAGGGCAGAGGAGGGCGTGGTTCTTGTGTCATGGGTTTTCGGATCAAGATTGTGCGTCGTCAATTTGCGCCGCACAAGGTAAAATGGCTGCAACGGTATGATTGTGCTGCACGACGCCAAGAATAACAAGAAGACTGTCTGTGCGCCGCGCGTAAAGATTTCTATCATCAGTAAGGGTGTCATTATGACCAACGCAGTATCGCAACAGCAGGAAGACAAGGACGCGGTGTATGTTGCCTCGTTCGAGCATTTGCGCATGACGGATGTCGAATCCGTCGGCGGCAAGAACGCCTCCCTGGGCGAAATGATCAGCCAACTGGCGGAAGCCGGCGTGCGCGTGCCCGGTGGCTTTGCCACCACGGCGCAGGCATTCCGCGATTTCCTGTCGTATAGCGCCAATGGCGGCTTGCCGCTGGCCGAACGCATCGCCCAGCGCCTCGAAGGGCTGGACATCGATGACGTGCGCTCGCTGGCGCAAGCCGGTGCCGAGATCCGTCAATGGATCGTGGAAACGCCATTCCAGCCACGCCTGGCCGCCGAAATCGACCAGTTCTACGCCAAGCTGGTAGCCGATTCCGACACGGAAATGTCGTTTGCCGTGCGTTCCTCCGCCACGGCGGAAGACTTGCCGGACGCTTCTTTTGCTGGTCAACAAGAAACCTTCCTGAACGTGGTCGGCATCGACAACGTGCTCGACGCCATGAAACAGGTGTTCGCATCGTTGTACAACGACCGCGCCATCTCCTACCGCGTACATAAAGGCTTTACGCACGCCGAGGTGGCCCTGTCGGCCGGTGTGCAGCGCATGGTGCGTTCCGACCTGGGCGCGGCCGGCGTGATGTTTACCATCGATACCGAGTCGGGTTTCAAGGACGTGGTCTTCGTCACCTCCAGCTATGGCTTGGGCGAAACCGTGGTGCAGGGCGCCGTCAATCCTGACGAATTCTATGTGCACAAGCCGATGCTGGAAAAAGGCAAGTCGCCTGTCATCCGCCGCAATATCGGCTCGAAGCTGCTGAAGATGGAATTCACGAACGAAGCGAAAGCTGGCCGTTCCGTGAAAACCGTCGACGTGCCCGTCGAAATGCGCAACCGCTACTCGCTGAACGACAGCGAAGTGGTGGAACTGGCCAAATACGCCGTCATCATCGAGAACCACTACGGCCGTCCGATGGACATCGAGTGGGGCAAGGATGGCCGCGACGGCAAGCTGTACATCCTGCAGGCGCGTCCCGAAACCGTCAAGTCGCAGCAAAAGGCGACCGACGTGCAGGAACGCTTCAAGCTGAAAAGCACGGGCACCGTGCTGACGTCCGGCCGCGCCATCGGCCAGAAGATCGGCGCCGGCCCCGTGCGCGTGATCCACGACCCGGCCGACATGGAGCGTGTGCAGCCAGGCGACGTGCTCGTTGCCGACATGACGGACCCGAACTGGGAACCGGTCATGAAGCGCGCATCGGCCATCGTCACCAACCGTGGCGGCCGTACTTGCCACGCTGCAATTATTGCCCGTGAACTCGGCGTGCCGGCCGTCGTCGGCTGCGGCGACGCGACCGACGTGCTGAAAGACGGCACGTTCGTCACCGTGGTGTGCTCCGAAGGCGACGAAGGCAAGATCTACGACGGCTTGCTGGAAACGGAAGTGTCGGAAGTGTCGCGCGGCGAATTGCCGAAGCTCGACACCAAGATCATGCTCAACGTGGGCAATCCGCAGCTGGCGTTCGACTTCCAGTCCGTGCCGAATGCGGGCGTGGGCCTGGCGCGCCTGGAATTCATCATCAATAACAATATTGGTGTGCATCCGCGCGCGATCCTGGAATACCCGAACATCGACGCCGACCTGAAAAAGGCCGTGGAATCGGTGGCGCGCGGCCACGCTTCGCCGAAGGCGTTCTACATCGACAAGCTGGCCGAAGGCATCGCCACCATCGCCGCCGCGTTCTGGCCGAAGAAAGTCATCGTGCGCCTGTCCGACTTCAAGTCGAACGAGTACAAAAAGCTGATCGGCGGTTCGCGCTACGAGCCGGACGAGGAAAACCCGATGCTGGGCTTCCGCGGCGCGGCGCGCTACCTGTCGGCCGACTTCTCCGAAGCGTTCAACATGGAATGCGAAGCGATGAAGCGCGTGCGCAATGACATGGGCCTGACGAACGTGGAAATCATGGTGCCATTCGTGCGTACCTTGGGCCAGGCCGAGAAAGTCATCGACCTGCTGGCAAAAAATGGCCTGAAGCGCGGCGAAAACGATTTGCGCGTCATCATGATGTGCGAAGTACCGTCGAACGCCATCTTGGCCGACCAGTTCCTCGACCATTTCGACGGCTTCTCGATCGGTTCGAACGACCTGACCCAGCTGACCTTGGGCCTGGACCGCGATTCCGGCATGGAATTGCTGGCCGCCGACTTCGACGAGCGCGATCCTGCCGTGAAAGCCCTGCTGGCCCTGGCCATCAAGGCTTGCCTGGCACGCGGCAAGTACATCGGCATTTGCGGCCAGGGTCCTTCCGACCATCCGGACTTCGCCGTCTGGCTGATGGAGCAGGGCATCGAATCGATGTCCCTGAATCCCGACTCGGTGATCGATACCTGGCAAAAGCTGGCTGCGCTGAAAGCGTAAGCATCTTTATCGCCGTCTGAAAACCTGCTGCCGCTCACCCGGCAGCGGGTTTTTTTATGCCCGCCATGCGGCGCACGGCAGCATTCGATGGGCTTGCGCCAGATCAGCTAAAATGATTCCACCAATACATTGAAACAGGAGTTCACATGGCAAGCAAGAAACCGAGCAAAGTTGCAAAGATCGACATCGGCATTTCCGAGGCGGACCGCGCGAAGATTGCGGAAGGCCTGTCCGGCCTGCTGGCCGACAGCTACACCTTGTACCTGATGACCCATAATTTTCACTGGAACGTCAAGGGACCGATGTTCAATACGCTGCACCTGATGTTCATGACGCAATACACGGAACAGTGGGCCGCGCTGGACCTGATCGCCGAGCGCATCCGCGCCCTCGGCTATCCGGCGCCGGGTACCTACAAGGAATTCGTCAAGCTCGCTTCGATCAAGGAAATCGACGGCGTGCCGCCGGCGCTGGAGATGGTCAGTCACCTGGTATCGGCACAGGAAGCGACCGCGCGCACGGCGCGCCGCCTATTCCCGTTGCTGGAAAAAGCCAATGACCAGCCGACGGCCGACCTGATCACGCAGCGCCTGGATTTGCATGAGAAGACGGCGTGGATGCTGCGCAGCCTGCTCGAGGAATAAACACGGCGCTATTTCTTCCCTGGCTATTGACGCCATCCGGAATTGCGTTAGACTGCTTGTATATAGGTGTTTGGCAAGAATAATATCAGGCAGTGCAGCGCATTAAACCCCGTCGCTTATATAGGCCGCGGGGTTTTTTATTTTCGTATTCACAAGGATGGAGGCATCATGGCTGAATGGGTAGGCTGGTTTGTCGCGGCTGGCGCGGTATTGATCCTGGAGCTGTTTACAGGCACGTTTTATTTGCTGATGATCGCCATCGGCGTCAGTGCCGGAGGATTGGTGGCGCTGGCGGGCGGAAATGGCGGCTGGCAGGCCCTGACGGCCGCCATTGTCGGCGTGGCGGCTACCTTGTTATTGCGGCGCAGCCGTTTTGGCAAGGCGGCGCGGCGCGATGCGGCCCAGGATCCGAATGTGAATCTCGATATCGGCCAAAGCGTGGCAGTCGCGCACTGGGTCGATGGTGCGGCGCGTGTCATGTATCGCGGCGCCTTGTGGGATGTGGAACTGATTCCCGGCAGCGATACGCAGGCCGGTCATTACACCATACGCGCCGTGCGCGGCAGCCGTTTGATTGTTGGATAACCTGGAGAATAGATTATGGAAGTAAGCATCGGAAGCATGTCGCTGATCTTGTTATTGCTGGCATTGGTCTTTGTCTTCAAGACGGTCAATGTCGTGCCGCAACAGCATGCCTGGGTGGTGGAACGCCTGGGCAAGTTCCATGCGGTATTGGGCCCTGGCCTGAATATTGTCGTGCCTTTTGTTGATCGTATCGCCTACAAGCATGTGCTCAAGGAAATTCCACTCGATGTGCCGCCGCAGGTGTGCATTACGCGCGACAATACGCAATTGCAGGTCGATGGCATTCTGTATTTCCAGATTACCGATGCCATGCGTGCTTCGTATGGCTCGTCGAATTATATTGCCGCCATTACGCAATTGGCGCAAACGACCTTGCGCTCGGTGATCGGTAAAATGGAACTCGACAAGACATTTGAAGAACGCGACCATATCAATACGGCCATCGTGAATGCCATCGATGAATCGGCGGCGAATTGGGGCGTGAAGGTATTGCGCTATGAAATCAAGGATTTGACGCCGCCCAAGGAGATCTTGCATGCGATGCAGGCGCAGATTACGGCCGAGCGTGAAAAGCGCGCGCTGATTGCCGCTTCGGAAGGGCGCAAGCAGGAGCAGATCAATATCGCCAGCGGCGAGCGCGAAGCGAATATTGCCCGCTCCGAAGGCGAGAAGCAGGCATCGATCAACCGCGCCGAAGGCCAGGCGACAGCCATCGTCGCGCTGGCGCAGGCCAGTGCCGAGGCGCTGCGCCAAGTGGGCGCCGCCATTCGCGAGCCGGGCGGCGAAGATGCCGTCAACCTGAAAGTAGCCGAGCAGTATGTGGGCGCCTTCGCGCAATTGGCGAAAACGAATAACTCGATTATCGTGCCGGCCAATCTCGGTGATATGAGCGGTTTGATCGCCACTGCGATGCAGGTGGTGAAAACCCAGAAGCCGAAAGGCGGCGTGGCGATTCCCTGATTAGCGCTGGCTGGGTGAATAGCAAGTCCGTAGCAAGTTTGTCGTCAATACTGCCCGCTGTATAGCGGGCAGTTTGCATTTGTACCGTCTTGATTATCTGCAGGCAGCAGGGGGGAGTAACTGCGGGTGAATGCTTAATGTTGAAAAATATATTCCTCATGCTATGCTGTGCGCACTTTCGCGATTATGTGCTTCCGTGTTGTGCTGATTTTTTTAATTGGCGTAAAATCTGCCGCATGTAGATGGCGGTGATTGCTCCGATGCACGGGCGGCATTTGAAGGCGATGCCCGATACCCCACAGTATTGGTTCCATGTATATTTTTTAATTGCAATTTTGAATTGCTATAAATTGCAATGGCAGTACTGCAGAATAAACATGGTCGATGGCGCTGTATGCAAACGCCGCCGTGCAAAGCAGGGGTACTTGCGCAGATGGTCCATGTACGATGTCCGCCTCCTTGATTGAAGACGCGCATCGCTTGAAAGCCGGGGAAGTAGGATTTTTGGTAAAAGAATTGTAAAAAACAATCAAATCTTCAGAAAAATCACCTCAGTCGCGTTACAATTGGATAGAATTTAACTGTTCAGTTATATTTTTCAACTCACACAAGGAAATATCATGGATCTGTCCAGCTTATCCCTGTCCGAACTGCGCACCTTGCAGGACGACATCAAGAAGCAAATGAAGAAACGCGAACAGGACGATCTGTCCAAAGCGCGCGAACAAATCCTGGCGATCGCCCAGAGCGTTGGTGTTTCCGTCAAAGATCTGGTTGGTACGGGTATCCGCGCTAAAACCGGCACGGTGGCAGTACGCTATCGCAATCCGGATGATGCGACGCAGCAATGGACTGGCCGTGGCCGTCAACCGAAATGGGTCAAGGAGTGGACCGATTCGGGCAAGTCGCGCGATCTGCTGAAGGTGTAATGTAGTAATACGCCATTCATTCGGATGCTTGTCCTGTGGAGTAGTGCAGGGGTAATACCAGGCAGCATGCAAGCATCCGGAACTTTCCTGATTTATCGTCTTTGGCCAGACAGGCAGAGCTGATTCACATTGATTATCTCCCCGGTATTTTCGTCAATACCAGTCTTATTTCCGCCATATCTCTTCCTTTTTCTGTTTTTATCCCGTGGGCTGTGCATTTCCGTTTGTCGCAGGCAATCGGCAAAATAAAACCCGGCATATAGCCGGGTTTGTTGGTGTGGCCGCAGCATGCTGCGCGCAGTGCAGGATCAGCGGCGGTGCGATTTCATTGCCGCCTGCACTTCGCGCGCGCCATCGCGGTCGCGTTCCGCAGCCCGCTTGTCGTGCTGCTTCTTGCCTTTGGCCAGACCGATTTCGCATTTCACGCGGCCGCCCTTGTAGTGCAGGTTGAGCGGCACGAGGGTGTAGCCGGAGCGTTCCACCTTGCCGATCAGTTTATCCATTTCCGTGCGGTGCAGCAGCAGCTTGCGCGTGCGCACGGCTTCCGGATGGATATGGGTGGAGGCGGTCGGCAGGGCGCTGATATGCGCGCCGAACAGGAAGAGTTCATCGCCGCGGACGACGACGTAGGCTTCCTTGATTTGTACGCGGGCGTCGCGGATGGCTTTGACTTCCCAGCCTTCCAGCACGATGCCGGCTTCGTAGCGATCCTCGATAAAGTAGTCGTGGAAGGCTTTTCTGTTGTCTGCTATGGTCATGAGATGGTAAATGTGCGCGGGTCGGTTAAACTACTGTCTCGCGCAAGCGCGATAAAATCAAATGTATCCAACATCATAGCAAATGGTTCTTCAATGGCAGTAGTACATAAATCAGTTTTTCTCGGCTATAGCGCCGAACAAATGTTCGCGCTGGTGGCGGCGGTGGAGGATTATCCCAAATTCCTGCCCTGGTGCGGTGCGGTCGAGATTCGCGAGCGGGGCGAGAACACGGTTGTCGCCAGCGTGGGCATACATTACCACGGCGTGCGCCAAAGCTTCACCACGTCCAACGAGAACGTGCCGCCGACTTCCATCAAGATGAAGCTGGTGGACGGTCCTTTCAAGACCCTCGATGGCGTGTGGACCTTCAAAGCCTTGCGCGAAGACGCCTGCAAGATCGAACTGGACCTACACTACGAGTTTTCCAGCCGTGTGCTGGAACAGATCATCGGCCCCGTCTTCGGCATGATCGCCAACAGCATGGTCGATTCCTTCTGCAAGCGCGCGGAGACCGTGTATGGCTGAGGTCAGCACGCATGGTATCCCCGTGCAAGTCTGCCACGCCTTGCCCGATGGCAGCTTCCTGCGCGCCTTGACGGTGCCAGTGGGCACCACCATCGAGCAGGCGGTGGCGCACAGCGGCTTGCTGCAGGAAATCCCCGGCATCGACCTGGCCGTCAATATGGTCGGCATCTATGGCAAGAAGAAGCCGCTCGATACGGTCTTGCGCGAACATGACCGCGTGGAAGTGTACCGGCCCTTGCAGGCGGACCCGAAAGAGGCGCGCCGGCGCCGGGCTGGCGGCAAGCCCGCCAAGGGCTGAACGGGCTGGGGCTTCACCTTGAGGCCGCTGCCTGGCGCGCGCCATTTTTTGCTATTTTCAAATATCTTTTCTATGCTGCAAGGACGGAGGGCGCTTTTTTCTGTATAATCTGCTTTTGCGCCAATAGGAAATGCTATGCGTCTACTTCAAAAAGCACTCACATTCGATGACGTGCTGCTCGTCCCAGCCTACTCCAACGTTCTGCCCGCCGATACGTCCCTCAAAACTCGCCTGACCCGCAATATCACCCTGAATATTCCCTTGCTGTCCGCAGCCATGGATACGGTGACGGAAGCCCGTCTGGCGATCGCGATGGCCCAGGAAGGCGGCATCGGCATCATCCACAAGAATTTGAATCCGAAGGACCAGGCACGTGAAGTGGCCCGCGTAAAGCGTTTCGAAGCAGGTGTGCTGCGTGATCCGATCACGATTCCGCCGGAAATGAAAATCCGCGACGTGATTGCACTGACGGAACAATACGGCATCAGCGGTTTCCCGGTTGTCAAAGGAAAGGAAGTCGTCGGCATCATCACCAACCGCGATTTGCGCTTTGAGCAGGAACTCGACGCGGAAGCTTCCGCCAAGATGACCCCGCGCGAAAAGCTGGTGGTCGTCAATGAAGACGCCGATACGGCCGAAGCCAAGCGCCTGATGAACAAGCACCGTCTCGAGCGCGTGCTGGTCGTCAACGACGCGTTTGAGCTGCGCGGTCTGATTACTGTCAAGGATATCCAGAAGTCGACTTCCCACCCGTTCGCGTCGAAAGACAGCCAGGGCAAACTGCTGGTCGGCGCTGCCGTCGGCGTAGGCGCCAAGGATGAAGAGCGCATCGATCTGCTGGTCGCCGCCGGCGTCGACGTGCTGGTGGTCGACACGGCCCACGGCCACTCGCAAGGCATCCTCGACCGCGTACGCTGGATCAAGACCAAGTATCCGCAAGTCGAAGTGATTGGCGGCAACATCGCTACCGCCGCCGCCGCCAAGGCGCTGGTGGAATACGGCGCCGATGCGGTCAAGGTCGGCATCGGTCCTGGCTCGATCTGCACCACGCGTATCGTCGCCGGTGTGGGCGTGCCGCAAATCACGGCCATCTCGAATGTTGCCGAGGCACTGGAAGGCACGGGCGTGCCATGTATCGCCGACGGCGGTATCCGCTTCTCGGGCGATATCTCGAAAGCGCTGGCCGCTGGCGCCTCGACCGTCATGATGGGCTCCATGTTTGCCGGTACGGAAGAAGCACCGGGCGAAGTGATCCTGTATCAGGGCCGCAGCTACAAATCGTACCGCGGCATGGGTTCGCTGGGCGCGATGTCCGATGGTTCGGCTGACCGTTATTTCCAGGACGCCACCATGAAGGCCGATAAGTTCGTGCCTGAAGGTATCGAAGGCCGTGTTGCCTATAAGGGCAGCGTGCTGGCGATCATCTTCCAGCTGGTGGGCGGCGTGCGTCAATCGATGGGTTACTGCGGTTGCGCCACCATCGACGAACTGCGCGAAAAAGCGGAATTCGTGGAAATCACCTCGGCCGGCATGCGCGAGTCGCATGTCCATGATGTGCAGATTACCAAGGAAGCGCCGAATTACCGTTCCGAGTAAATAGCGACACACCAGACCGGCGCCCAGTGCGCCGGTTTTGTAATGACCTCAGATAAAGTCACCATCATGCATTCTAAAATCCTCATTCTCGATTTCGGTTCCCAAGTCACCCAGTTGATCGCCCGCCGCGTGCGCGATTCCGGCGTGTTTTCCGAAGTCTTCCCGTATGACGTCAGCGATGAATTCGTGCGCAACTATGGCGCCGCCGGCGTGATCCTGTCGGGCAGCCACAATTCCACCCTGGACGGCGATTCGCCGCGCGCGCCGCAAGCCGTGTTCGAGCTGGGCGTGCCCGTACTGGGCATCTGCTACGGCATGCAAACCATGGCGGCCCAGCTGGGCGGCAAGGTGGAAAACGGCCTGGTGCGCGAATTCGGCTACGCCGAAGTGCGCGCCCGCAGCCACACCAAGTTGCTCAACGGTATCGCCGACTTCGTCACCGACGAAGGCCACGGCATGCTGAAAGTGTGGATGAGCCATGGTGACAAGGTGCTGGAAATGCCACCAGGCTTCAAGCTGATGGGCAACACCCCGAGTTGCCCGATCGCCGCCATGGCCGACGAAGAGCGCCAGTTCTACGGTGTGCAATTCCACCCGGAAGTGACGCACACGGTGCAGGGCAAGGCCATGCTCGGCCGTTTCGTGCATGAAATCTGCGGCTGCAAATCGGACTGGAACATGCCCGACTACATCAGCGAAGCGGTGGAAAAAATCCGCGCGCAAGTCGGCACCGACGACGTCATCCTGGGCCTGTCCGGCGGCGTTGATTCTTCCGTCGCGGCAGCCCTGATCCATCGCGCCATCGGCGACCAGCTGACCTGCGTCTTCGTCGACCACGGCCTGCTGCGCCTGGACGAAGGCAAGATGGTGATGGACATGTTCGCCAAGAACCTGGGCGTGAAAGTCATCCGCGTCGATGCGGAAGAGCAGTTCATGGGCCACCTGGCCGGCGTCACCGATCCTGAGCAAAAGCGCAAGATCATCGGCCGCGAATTCGTCGAAGTGTTCCAGGTCGAATCGGGCAAGCTGGTCAACGCCAAATGGCTGGCGCAAGGCACGATTTACCCGGACGTGATCGAATCGGCCGGCAAAGGTAAAAAGGGCCAGACCATCAAGAGCCACCATAACGTGGGCGGCTTGCCGGACACCATGAAGCTCAAGTTGCTCGAACCGCTGCGTGAACTGTTCAAGGATGAAGTGCGTAAACTCGGCGTGGCCCTGGGCTTGCCGCATGACATGGTCTACCGTCACCCATTCCCGGGCCCTGGTCTGGGCGTGCGCATCCTCGGCGAAGTCAAGAAAGACTACGCCGACCTGCTGCGCCGCGCCGACGCCATCTTCATCGAAGAGCTGCGCAACACGCCGTATGAGCCGGTCGTGGTTCCCGGCTTCGACCAGGATAGCGTGCCGACCAACTGGTACGAAGCGACCAGCCAGGCTTTCGCCGTGTTCCTGCCCGTCAAATCGGTGGGCGTGATGGGTGATGGCCGTACCTACGAATACGTGGTGGCCCTGCGCGCCGTGCAAACGCAAGACTTCATGACAGCCCACTGGGCGCACCTGCCGCACAGCTTGCTGGGCAAGGTGTCGAACCGCATCATCAATGAAGTGCGCGGCATCAACCGCGTCGTCTACGATATTTCGGGCAAGCCGCCGGCGACCATCGAGTGGGAATAATCTCCCATCCGGCAGCGTAAGGTAACGCCGGGTCAATGAAACAGCTAAGCCCCTGATTTTTCAGGGGCTTTTTTTTGGCGAAACGAGGTGGCGGGGGTGGCGTGCGGCGGGACCGGCTGTATACGTCATGCTGCCGCTGAAGGGTTTGCTATGGTCGCCGCATTCACGCCGTCTGTCCCAGGCTGACCAGGCGAGCCAGTGTCTCCTGCGCATTCATGGTCTGGGCCAGCTTGACGGCGTTCATGCCGCGGCTGTCCACGGCGTCGATGCGCGCGCCGTGTTGCAGCAGCAGGTCGAGGATGGCCAGGCGGTTGAACATGGCGGCCATCATCAACGGTGTCTTGCCGTCCGGGCTGCTGCCTTCCACCCTGGCGCCGTGCTGGAGCAGCAGGGCGGCGATGTCCAGGTAGCCTTTGTAGGCCACGCCGGCCAGCGGCGTCTGGCCCTGGTCGTTGGGGACGTTGGCGTCGGCGCCCGCTTCAAGCAGCAGGCGCGACGTTTCCAAATGGCCATGGTAGCTGGCCAGCATGATCAGGCTGTCGCCTTTTTCGTTACGGAAGTTGACCGGCACGCCTTGGGCGACCATGGCGCCCAGTTGCTGCGTGTCGCCTTCGCGCACGAGGGCAAACAGGCCCTGGATGAATTCCAGGGTTTCGGCATCCATCGTTGGCGGGAGGTTTCGTGCGTCGGTCATCGTGTTCTTTCTGCGAGGGTGGTCAATGTCCTAGTCTACTATGCGGCCGGCGCCAGCGCCTTTTGCCGCGAGGCCAGCGCGGCGCCGATGAACAGGGCGATGGCCGAGGCAATCAAGCCCCGCTCCAGTCCGGCCGGGCCGTCGGCGATCCAGCCGACGACGATGGGGCCAACTATCTGGCCCAGCGCGAATACCGTCGTGTAGGCGCTAATGCCGGCCGTCCAGGATTGCTGCGGCAGGTTATGCCGCACCAGGGCCGTGGTCGACGCCACTACCGACAGGAACACGGCGCCGAAGACGAGGCCGGAGAGGAACACGACTGGTACAAAACTCGTCAGTGCGGGCAGGATGGTGACTGCGCCCAGCACGCCGTTCAGGATCGCCAGCGATTCGCCGCCCTTGTAGCGGTCGAGCATGCGGGCCCAGATGCGCGACGACGCCACCACCGCCAGACCCAATACAGTGTAGAAAACGGTGATCAGGGTGTCGCTCATGCCTTGCTGCTTGAGCAGGGCGATGACGAAGGTCATGTAGCCGATGTAGCCGACGCCAAACATGAAATAGCCGGCCAGGCTGGGGGAAAAGTCGCCCCAGGCGAAGCGCCGCGGCGTGTCGAGGGCGCGCGGCGCTTCGCCGATCGCCTTGGCCGGCAGCGCCATGAAGGCGGTGGCGAGCAGGC
>NZ_LNCE01000035.1:0-78254 GCF_001445815.1 Janthinobacterium sp. Ant5-2-1
GAAGGCGCGATCCTGGCCTCCGACATCGACCTGCCGCATGACGTCGAACTGATCAACCCTGACCACGTGATCGCCCACCTGACCGCTGGTGGCAAGCTGGACATGCAGATCAAGGTTGAAAAAGGCCGCGGCTACGTTCCTGGTAACGTGCGTCGCCTGTCGGAAGACACGAACAAGACCATCGGCCGCATCATTCTGGATGCGTCGTTCTCGCCAGTGCGCCGTGTATCGTACTTCGTTGAGTCGGCACGCGTTGAACAGCGTACCGACCTGGACAAGCTGATCATCAACATCGAAACCAACGGCGTGATCTCGCCGGAAGAAGCGATCCGCCAGTCGGCCCGCGTTCTGGTGGACCAGTTGAATGTGTTCGCTGCCCTGGAAGGCACGGAAGCCGCCGCCGAAGCGCCATCGCGCGCTCCGCTGGTCGATCCTATCCTGTTGCGTCCAGTCGACGATCTGGAGTTGACCGTGCGTTCGGCGAACTGCCTGAAAGCGGAAAACATCTACTACATCGGCGACCTGATCCAACGTTCGGAAAACGAACTGCTGAAAACGCCAAATCTGGGCCGCAAGTCCCTGAACGAAATCAAGGAAGTGCTGGCATCGCGCGGCTTGACCTTGGGCATGAAGCTGGAAAACTGGCCGCCTGCCGGCCTGGAAAAGTAATCGCTGTCAAAGCATTTTGTAGCAAACTGCCTGGGACAGGTGTCCCAGGCTTTTATTTTGTAGTACCAAACCGGCCCGCGATGAAGCTTCTGCCTCATTGATCGAAGAGCTGGAATTTAAACACTCACCGAAAGGATTTATCATGCGTCACGGTCACGGCCTCCGTAAACTGAATCGTACCTCGTCCCACCGTCTGGCAATGCTGCGCAACATGACAGTATCGCTGCTGCGTCACGAAGCGATCAAAACCACCCTGCCAAAAGCAAAAGAACTGCGCCGCGTTGTCGAGCCAATTCTGACCCTGGGCAAAACCGACTCCCTGGCAAACAAGCGTCTGGCCTTCAACCGCCTGCGCGACCGTGAAATGGTCGTCAAACTGTTCGCTGAACTGGGCCCACGTTTCGCCAACCGTAACGGTGGTTATGTACGTATCCTGAAAATGGGTTTCCGCGTCGGCGATAACGCTCCTATGGCGTTCGTTGAACTGATGGATCGTCCAGATACGACCGAAGCAGTTGAAGTTGCTGGCGAGTAATCCCAGTAATTGCATCTGAGAAGCCAGGCCTAGCCTGGCTTTTTTGTTTTCTGCTGCAGCTATCCTTGCTGCGGTGTACTATTCTTCTTTCGCGCCAGCCCTGCAGCCACTGCACGCCCCGCGCGTCTCTTGTTGAATGGCACAGCTGATGCCGCAGAAAAAGGTCGTTCATGTCCCGTTTCCCTTCCAGCGCCACCGCGCGCGCCGCCCCACTACGTCAACTGCTGCTCTGGTTTGCCACCTGTCTGCTGCTGGCCATGGCCGTCTTTGGCGCCAGTCAGGCCCGTGCCGACGATGAGTTCCTCGATCCGGAACTGGCCTTCAAGTTTTCCGCCCGCATGCAGGATCCGTCCACCATCGCCGTCACCTATGTGATCGCCGATGGCTACTATATGTACCACGAGCGCTTCAAGTTCGAGGCCGTGGGCGCCAAACTGGGCACGCCCGTGTATCCGGCTGGCAAGGTCAAGTTTGACGAGACTTTCCAGAAGAACGTGGAAACCTTCCGCAAGACCCTCACCATCACGATACCCGTGGACGCGGCCGGGGCCTTTACCCTGAAGGCGACGGGCCAGGGCTGCTCCGACAAGGGCCTGTGCTATGCGCCGCAGGATGCCACGGCCCAGCTGGTGGGTGGTGGTGGCCAGAGCATGGTGCCGGGCGGCTTGCCGTCGAAGTTTGCGCTGCCAGCCGCGCCGGCAGTCGACACGGCGGCCGTCAACGGCCCGCAGGCGCAAGCGTCGCCTGGCGTGTCCGTGATGAGCATTCCCCGGGCCGATATCACCAGCACGCCCGAGCCGGTCGCGGCGGCCCCCGTGGCGGCAAGCGCGGCGCCGGCGCAAAGTGAAATGGGCAAGATCGAAGCGGCACTGAAGGGGGGCAAGCTGCTCGTCATCGTGCCCCTGTTCATGCTGCTGGGCCTGGGCCTGGCATTTACGCCGTGCGTGCTGCCGATGGTGCCGATCTTGTCGTCGATCATCATCGGCGATGGCGCCAAGGTCAGCCGTTCGCGCGGCTTGCTGCTGTCGCTGACGTACGCGCTGGGCATGGCCATCGTCTACACGGCGTTGGGCGTGGCGGCCGGCCTGGCGGGTGAAGGCTTGGCGGCGCAACTGCAAAACCCGTGGGTGCTGGGTTTCTTTGCCCTGCTGATGGCGGGCCTGGCCCTGTCGATGTTCGGTTTTTATGAGCTGCAAGTACCGGCCTTCCTGCAAGGCAAGCTGACGTCCGTATCGAACCAGCAATCGTCGGGCCGCCTGGCGGGCGTGTTCGTCATGGGCGCCATTTCCGCCCTGATCGTGGGGCCATGCGTGGCCGCGCCGCTGGCCGGCGCCTTGCTGTACATCAGCCAGACGCGCGACGTCGTCATCGGCGGCAGCGCCCTGTTTGCCATGGCCGTGGGCATGAGCGTGCCGCTGCTGCTGGTGGGCGTGTCGGCGGGCACCTTGCTGCCGCGCGCCGGCGCGTGGATGGATACCGTCAAGCGCTTCTTTGGCGTGCTGCAGCTGGGCGTGGCCTGGTGGCTGGTCTCGCCCGTGCTGCCGGGCGCCGTGCAGATGCTGGGCTGGACGGTGCTGTTTGTCGGCTACGGCATGTATCTGCTGGTGGGCAAGAGCGGCGCGAAGAACGCCTGGGTGGCCAAGGCCTTCGGCCTCGTATTTGCCGTGCTGGGTGCGATGCAACTGGTCGGTGTGGCCAGCGGTGGCCGCGACCCGCTGGCGCCGCTGGCGCACCTCGGTGGCGGCCAGGTCCATGCGCAACCATTTACGCGTGTAAAGACCGTGGCGCAGCTCGACGCGGCGCTGGCACAACTGAACGGGAAGCCGGCCTTGCTGGACTTTTATGCGGACTGGTGCGTGTCGTGCATCGAGATGGAAAAACTGACCTTCGTCGATCCCGCCGTGCGCGAGAAGATGGGACGAGCCGTGCTACTGCAAGTGGACGTGACGGCCAATGATGCGGACGACAAGGCCATGCTGAAACGTTTCCAGCTGTTTGGCCCGCCGGGCATCATCATGTTCAACCCGCAAGGGCAGGAAATCGCCCAGTCGCGCGTGATCGGCTTCCAGAACGCTGCCACCTTTCTGACCTCGTTGCGCAAACTTGACGAGTAGGACGGTGGGTCGGGGTAGGTCGGGTTAGCCCGCCAGGGCGTAACCCGACACCACTGCACACGTCAACAAGGTCGTCGGATTACGCCGCGTTCCGCCGCTAACCCGACCTGCGCTCAGCCTGCTTTATGGTGCGCACCATGACCACGATGGTGGCCGCGCATTCCACCATCTTTGCCGCCAGGCACGCTGTCGTCAAACACTTTCTTTTGCTCCGGCGTCAGCACGGCGTAAAAGGTTTTCAGCGAGGCCAATCGGCTTTCCTGGTCGGCGATGCGTTCCTTCGACATGGCGATCCATTGCTCCATGCGTTCCGGCGCCGACAGCTTGGCCATCGCTTCATGCTTGGCTTTCCAGTCGCCCATCGGTTTTTTCGGCGCATTGGCGGCCGTGAACGTGGCCCAGGCCGGTTCCTGCGCGGCCGTCAGCTTCAGCTTGTCGTGCAGGCGGGCCTGGTATTTGGCCATGCGTTCGGCGGGATTGCCGCCGCGGTGGCCTTCATGTTGCATCTTGGTGCTGGCGGCAGGCGCGCTGGCGGCCGCTTCCTGGGCGTAAACGGTCAGCGATGCCGCACCCATGCCGAGTACGCTCATGGCGATGATCAAATTCTTGCGTAAAGTCTTCATTGAGGCGTTCATCTGGATTCCTTTGTAAAAGTGAGGGATGTACATGTTGCTGCACATGAATCCATGGTGGACGCGCCATGTTTCCCCGAAGTGTCCGCTGCCAGACAGTTTGTATCTATATGTTTCTTCGGGTCTTCTATATACAAGACGATACAAATGCGTTGTGCAAGGCCGGGGGAAGTGGGGATAATTCGTACCATGGAACCCACTTCTACAATTCTCATCGTCGACGATGACCGCGATATCCGCAGCTTGCTGGCGGACTACCTGGAAACGAACGCTTACCGCACCCTGGGCGCGGCAGATGGCACGGCCATGTGGAAAATTCTCGATGAAACGCGGCCCGATTTGATCGTGCTCGACTTGAACCTGCCTGGCGACGACGGCCTGACCTTGTGCCGCAAGCTGCGCGCGCAGTCAACCGTGCCGGTGATCATGCTGACGGCGCGCAATGAGCCGCTCGATCGCATCCTGGGCCTGGAAATGGGCGCCGACGATTACTTGCCGAAACCGTTCGAGCCCCGCGAATTGCTGGCGCGCATACGCAGCGTGCTGCGTCGCAGCCATGCCATGCCGTCGAACGTGCCGTCGGACAAGGCGCAGCAAATCCGCTTTTCCGGCTGGACCCTGGACTTGACGGCGCGCCACCTGCTCAATCCCAGCGGCCTGGTGATCATGCTGTCGGGCGCGGAATTCCGCCTGCTGCGCGTCTTCCTGGAACACCCGAACCGCGTGCTCAACCGCGACCAGCTGCTGAACCTGACGCAGGGCCGCGACGCCGATCCGTTCGACCGCTCGATCGATATCCAGATCAGCCGCCTGCGGCAAAAGCTCGGCGAAGATGCCCGCTTGCCGCAAATCATCAAGACCGTGCGCAACGGCGGCTACGTGCTGGCTGGCCAGGTCAATGTGGAGCCGCACGCGTGAAGGCCTTCCTGGGCTCGATGACGGGCCGGGTCTTCATGTTCTTGCTGATCGGCATCGTCGCTTCGGCCGCGCTGACGCAGTGGCTGGCCGTGGGCGAACGCCAGCGCGCCATTGAACAATACCGCGACTACCACGCCGTCGAGCGGGCCGAGCAGCTGGTGATGGCGGCCGACGTGGTGCCGCTGGCCTCGCGTGCCGCCTACCTGAAAGTGGCCAACAAGGGCAGCGTGCGCCTGGAATTGCGTCCCGACGTCGAGCATGTGCCGGGCAAGCCAACGGAATTTTCCACCGCCCTGCAAGCCAAACTGGGCGAAGGCTTCAAGGTCAGCGCGCTGGCCGAACGTCCGGCCGCCTGCGTCAAACCGCGCCAGACGCCGGGCATGTTTTCCGCCAAGCCATGGGGCGGCACCTGCGAAAACCTCGACGTGCGCATGCAGGATGGCCACGTGCTGCGCCTGATGGTCTTGCCGCCACGCCAGCAGCCGCCATTCAATGAACATAACGACTGGATGACCTTGCTGCCTTTCCTGATCAGCATCGCCATCCTCGCCTACCTGGTCACGCGCATGACCATGCGCCCGCTCAAGCAACTGGCGCAGGCGGCGAAAGACCTGGGCAACGACATCAACCACCCGCCGCTGACCCTGTCGGGCGCCAGCGAGATCCGCCAGGCCAGCGCCGCCTTCAACGCCATGCAGGCGCGCATCCGCCAACATATTTCTCAGCGGACACAGATGCTGGCCGCCATCACGCATGACTTGCAGACGCCGCTGACGCGCTTGCGCCTGCGCCTGGAAAAGGTGGCCGATACGGAATTGTATGACCGCCTCGTGGGCGACCTGTCGGCCATGCAAAGCATGGTCAAGGAAGGGCTGGACCTGGCCCGCTCGATGGACAGCACGGAAGCGATGCAGGCGCTCGATCTCGATTCCCTGTTGGATAGCGTCTGCTCCGACGCGGCCGATGCCGGCCAGAATGTCACCTTGTCCGGGCAAGCCAGCATGGCCTTGATGGCGCGCCCCATCGCCATGCGGCGCTGCCTGGTGAACCTGATCGACAATGCCGTCAAATATGGCCAGTACGCGCAGGTCACGGTCGAGCGCATCGCCGGCGCCGCGCGCATCCGCATCCGCGATGGCGGGCCGGGGATTGCGCCAGATCAACTGGCCAAGGTGTTCGAACCGTTTTACCGCATCGAGACGTCGCGTTCGCGCGAATCGGGCGGCACGGGCCTGGGCCTGACCATCGCGCGCAATATCGCCGAGCAGCACGGCGCCACGGTTTTGCTGTCCAATCACGTCGACGGTGGACTGGAAGTCACCCTCATCGTGCCAGAGTATTACGCAGGAAAGTGAGCATTTCCGTGCGACAATATTGTGCTTTATGCCCCCTGGCAACTACTACATTCAACCTGCAGCCCTGCGCTGCGACAGCGTGACAGAACAATGAAAAAGACTAGTCTGGCAATCCTCGTGGGTGCTGCCCTGTGTATCGGTGGCGGCATCTGGTATTTCAATCATCAGCCAGGCAAAGCGGCCGGTGGGCAGGATGGCAAAGGGGGCAAGGGTGGACAGGCGCCGACGACGGTGAGCGTGGTCGCGCCCGTGCGCCAGGATGTGCCGATGCTGCTGCAAGCCAATGGCAGCGTGATGCCGATCAGCAGCGTCGATTTGCACCCGCAGACGACCAGCACGATTACCAAGGTGCATATCCGCGAAGGCCAGTTCGTCAAGCAGGGCGAGCTGATGTTTACGCTGGACGCGCGCAGCGAGCATGCGAATGTCGACAAGGCGCAGGCGCAGGTCTTGCGCGACCGCGCCTCGGTACAGGACTTCGAGCGCCAGCTCAAGCGCAACCAGGATTTGCTGAGTAAGAATTTCATCGCCCAGGGCGCCGTCGACACCCTGCAAAGCCAGCTCGACGCGGCACGCGCCTTGCTGGCCGCCGACCAGGCCGCCTTGCGCGCCGCCCAGGTCGACTCCAGCTACACCGTCCTGCGCGCGCCGCAGGCGGGCAGGGTGGGCGCCATCAATGTCTACGCGGGCAGCCTCGTGCAACCGACCACGTCGCTGACCAGCATCACCCAGCTCGACCCGATCGATGTGGTCTTTACCTTGCCGGAAAGCAGCCTGTCGGGCTTGCTGGCGGCGCAAAAGGCGGGCGAGGTGGCCGTCAAGGCGCTGCTGTCGGACGCGGGCGGCAAGCAGCTCGACGGCAAACTGAACTTTATCGACAATGCCGTCGATCCCGCCACGGGCGTGATCAAGATCAAGGCCCGCTTCAATAATGGCGGCACCGATTTGTGGCCAGGCCAGTACGTGAATACGCAACTGACCGTGCGCACCCTCAAGGATGCGCTGGTGATCCCGCAAAACGCCATCATCACGAGTACCGCCGGCACCTTCGTGTACTCGATGGAGGCGGACAGCACGGCCAAGATGCGCAAGATTACCCGCGTATATGCGTTCGGACCGAACGCCGTCGTCACCGGCCTGGCGGGCGATGAAAAAGTCATCGTCGATGGCAAGCAGAACTTGCGTCCGGGTAGCAAAGTGCGCCTGGCGGAAAAACACAAGGCAGCCGATGGCGCCGCCACAGCGCAGGGCAAGCCAGCATGAACCTGTCCGAACTGAGCATCCGCCGCCCCGTCATGGTGGTGCTGCTGTCCCTCTCCATCATCCTGGCCGGCGTGCTGGCCTACCTGCAAATTCCCGTGGCGGCCTTGCCGAGCTACAACACGCCCGTCATCAACGTGAGCGCCGACCTGGCCGGCGCCAGCCCGGAAACCATGGCCTCGTCCGTGGCTTTGCCGCTGGAAAAACAATTTTCCACCATTTCCGGCCTCAGCCTGATCACCTCCACGAGTACCCTGGGCAATACTTCGCTGACCCTGGAGTTTGACGCCAGCATCAATGTCAACGAGGCGGCCGTTGACGTGCAGGCGGCCCTGCTGCGCGCGCAGCGCCAGTTGCCGACGGAAATGACGGACTTGCCGTCCTACCGCAAGGTCAATCCGGCCGATGCGCCCGTGCTATTCATCCAGATGACGTCGCCCTCGCTGAACTTGTCTGACCTCAACGATTATGCGGAAAACCTGATCGCGCCGAGCCTGTCGACCTTGCCTGGCGTGGCCCAGGTCATCGTCAATGGTCAGAAGCGCTTTGCCGTGCGCGTGCGCGCCCGTGCCGACCTGATGAACGCGCGCAACCTGACGATGGACGAACTGGCCACCGCCTTGCGCACCTCGAACACGAATTCCCCGCTGGGCATCCTTGACGGCCCGAGCCAGACCCTGACCATCCAGGGCAATCCGCAAATGATGAAAGCGGCCGACTTTGCCGAACTGATCGTCGCCAGCCGCAACGGCCAGCCCGTGCGCCTGAAAGACGTGGCCGAGGTGGAAGACAGCTTTCAATCGATCAAGGCCGTCGGCAGTTTCAATGGCGAGCGCTCGATCAGCCTGATGGTGCAGCGCCAGCCGGATGCCAACACCGTGCAAGTGGTCGATGGCGTGCGCCGTTTGCTGCCGGGCTTCAAGGAGCAATTGCCCCAGTCGATACAGATCAGCCTGGTCAACGACCGTTCGCTGTCGATCCGCGAAGCCATCCACGACGTGAATCTGACCCTGGCCCTGACGGTGGTGCTGGTGGTGCTGGTGATCTTTTTGTTCCTGCACCGCGCGGCCGCCACCTTCATTCCTGCCGTCACCATGCCGATCTCGCTGCTGGGCGCCCTGGCCCTGCTGTACTGGCTCGGCTACAGCCTCGACAACGTGTCCCTGCTGGGTATTACCCTGGCCGTGGGCCTCGTCGTCGACGATGCCATCGTGGTGCTGGAAAACATCGTGCGCCATATCGAGATGGGCAAGAAACCGATACGCGCGGCGCTGGAAGGGGCGAAGGAGATGGGCTTTACCATCATCTCGATTTCCGTTTCGCTGGTGGCCGTGTTCATCCCCATCTTCTTCATGCCGGGCGTGATCGGCTTGCTGTTCCATGAGTTCGCCGTCGTCGTCTCGCTGGCCGTGCTGGTGTCCGCCGTCGTGTCGCTGACCCTGGTGCCGATGCTGGC
Source organism: Janthinobacterium sp. Ant5-2-1 (assembly GCF_001445815.1). NCBI lineage: Bacteria > Pseudomonadati > Pseudomonadota > Betaproteobacteria > Burkholderiales > Oxalobacteraceae > Janthinobacterium > Janthinobacterium sp. Ant5-2-1. The sequence continues at coordinate 8,940 of NZ_LNCE01000035.1, forward strand.
CAGCCGCTTCCTGCCGGCCGACTCGCGCGAGCACAATGACAGCGACCCCAGCCATGGCGAGAAAACCTTTATCGGCCGCCATTTCGAGGCCGGTTTCACGGCATTGCGCAACGGCTATGTGCATCTGCTCGACAAGGCCCTGGCGCACCGCAACGTGGTGCTGTTTGTTGCCGTGTGTACTTTCGCGCTGACGGTGCTGCTGTACGCGACCATTCCGAAAGGTTTCTTCCCCGAGGAAGACCTGGGCCAGATCCAGGTGAATACGGAAGCGTCGGAAGACATCTCATCTGCGGCACTGCAGGATTTGCAAGCGCGCGTGGCGGCCGTGCTCAAGGCGGATCCGAGCGTGCAGGACGTGACCTCGTTCGTCGGCGGCGGCAACACGGGCCGCATGTTCATGGTCTTGAAACCGCGCAGTGAGCGCCCGAAAATGCCCGTGGTGCTGGAAAACCTGCGCCGCGCGGCGGGCACGGTGCCCGGCATGGCCGTGTATTTCCGGCCCGTGCAAAACTTGCAGCTGGGCGGGCGCCAGAGCAAGAGCCGCTACCAGTACACCTTGCAAAGCGTCAGTCCCGACGCCTTGAATGACTGGGCGGAAAAGTTTATTGCTGGTATGCGCACGGATCCCGCCTTCCGCGACGTGACCAGCGATTCGCAGATCAAGGGCTTGCAGGCGTCCCTCAGGATCGACCGCGACAAGGCCAACCTGCTGGGCGTGCAAATGTCCGATATCCGCACGGCCTTGTACAGCGCCTTTGGCGAGCGGCAAGTGTCGACCATCTACTCGTCGGCAGCCAGCTATTACGTGATCCTGGAAGCGGCCACGGCAGACCGCCAGTATGACGATGCGCTCACGCGCGTGTCCGTGCGCAGCAAGACGGGCGAGCTGGTGAAACTGTCGAGTATTGCCTACGTGGAACGCACGATCGGGCCCACGTCCGTCAACCACCAGGGGCAGTTGCAGGCCGTCACCATCGCCTTCAACCTGGCGCCGGACGTGCCGCTGGGTATCGCCACGGGCAAGATCGACGCGATGGCCAAGGACATGAGCTTGCCGGCCTCCATCATCACGCGCTATGGCGGCGACGCGGCCGTGTTCCAGAGTTCGCAATCGAGCCAGATCATCCTCATCATTGCCGCGCTGGGCGTGATCTATGTGCTGCTCGGCGTGTTGTATGAAAGCTATATCCACCCGCTGACCATCCTGGCTGGCTTGCCGTCGGCGGCCGTGGGGGCGCTGTTGACCTTGCGCCTGTTCGGCATGGACCTGACCATGATCGCCATCATCGGCATTTTGATGCTGATCGGCATCGTCAAGAAAAACGCCATCATGATGATCGACTTCGCCCTGCATGCGCAGCGCAACGAGGGGCTGGCACCGGCAGAGGCGATCCGCCAAGCGTGCATCCTGCGTTTCCGTCCCATCATGATGACGACGGCGGCAGCCTTGATGGGCGCCTTGCCGATCGCCCTGGGCCTGGGCGCCGGCGCCGAGCTGCGCCAGCCGCTGGGCCTGGCCGTGGTCGGCGGATTGCTGTTTTCGCAAGTGATTACCCTGTTCATCACCCCCGTCATCTATTTGTTCCTGGATAAGTACAGCGGCACGGGGCCGATGACGGACGAGCAACTGGTGGCGCTCGATAACAAGGCTTGATTACTTGAGCACTTGCGTGACCCGTGACCGGCGTTTCCTTCCTGCGTGAATGGGGCGCCGGTTTTGTATGGGCAGTGATACATACGGTAACAACCGTCAAGGGAGGGCTCGGGTACTCTGGTCAGCGCTGCAAGGAATGTCGCTATCCTGTACGCTTCGGGTTGGAAAGGCCGAGGAAGTGTTCCCAAAAGCAAGGGACTCTGGCACTATGGCTGCCCTGTAATGTTATTTCTTCGCTACACAGAAAGCACGATTCATTTTGCATGACACGACCCATTTGTTGGCTGCCGATTCCGATGTTTGCCCCACCTGCGGGCAAGTAATCCAGCCACCACCGGCCTACGGGTCCAAGACCAGCACGACGCGCAAGGTGGCGCTCGGCGTGTCCGTCTTGCTGCACGTGCTGCTGGCGGCGTATGTCCTGTTTCGTAGCGACAAGATCGAAAAGATCCCGCCGCCGAAGAAGGAAAGCGCGATGGTCTACATCGCGCCGCTGAAAGACAAGCCGCAACCGAAACCGCAACCGAAACCCACGCCGAAACCGAAGGACACGAAAGTGGCCAAGGTAAAACCGCCGCCGGCCCCGAGCAAGCGCGTGGTGACAAAAGACGTGCCGCGCGACAAGCCGAAACTGGAAACCTACACGCCGCCGCTGGTATCGAAAGTGCCGTTGCCGCCGCCGCCGGCTGAAGACATGAGCTCGATGATCGAGCAGCGCCGCAAGCAGCGCGAGGCGCAAAATCCCACGCCACCGGCCGAGGAAAGCGAAAACGACCGCGCCATGCGCGTGGCCAAGGCGAATATCGCCGGCGCCCAGGGGCGCAATGCCGGCAGCGACCGCGAGGATTCGGGCGGCGTGTTTTCCATCGTCAACCAGACCTCGTTTAGCGCGGAAGTCAAGTTCAAGGGCTGGAATGGCAACTTCAAGCGCAACTGGCTGAAGCAGGAAAAAGTGGAACTGGGCAATGAGCCCGATATCGAAACGGCCATCATCAAGAAGATGATCCAGTTGATCCGTGCGGAAAAACCCGGCGATTTCGTGTGGGAATCGCGGCGCCTGGGGCGTAACGTCAACCTCAGCGCCAGGGTGGAAGATACGGCCGAGCTGAGCGCCTTCCTGCGCCAGGAATTCTTTTCGGAGAAGCGGCCAGGGCCGGGACGACGCTAGGAGGCAGGATTCTCTGCCATAAAAAAAGGCTGCGCCGTGTGAACGGGCAGCCTTTTTTACGCAGCGTTGATTTCGATCAAGCCGGGTTGTCGGTTCCCGCTTCCGGCTCGACGTCGTCTTCCATGTCGATCAGTTCGACCATCTGGGCCGCGCCGTCTTCGCTGATGCCGGCCAGTTCCATGATCTTGTCGTTGGCTTCGTCGATGCCGACACGTTTCAAGGCCGAGAACAGTTGCACGGTGAACGGGAAGCCGACGCCGTCTTCATCCACATAGCTGTCGAGCTTGGCTTTCGCCTGGCGCAGTGCGTTGACCGACTCATTGCGGTTCAGCTTATCGACTTTCGTCAGGATGCAGTGGATCGGTTTACCCGTCGGGGCGAACCATTCCAGCATCTGGATGTCCAAGTCGGTGAACGGGCGGCGCGAATCCATGATCAGGATCAAACCGGCCAACTGCTCGCGGCGCTGCACGTAGTCGCCCAGCAGGCGCTGCCAGTGCAATTTGGCCGAGCCCGATACTTCCGCGTAGCCGTAGCCCGGCAAGTCGACCAGCAGGCATTCGATCTCTTCGACGATGGTGGCATCCTTGCGGTGCTGCGCCACATGGGCGCCGCCGATGGAGAAGTAGTTGATGTGCTGGGTACGGCCAGGTGTCTTGGAGGCGAACGCCAAGCCTTTCTGATTACACAAGATGTTGATGGCGGTCGATTTACCGGCATTGGAGCGGCCGGCAAAGGCGATTTCCGGCACCGTGGTATCGGGCAGGTCACGCAATTGGTTGACGGTCGTAAAGAAGCGGGCTTGCCAGAGTTTTGACATGGGAGTAGTAAAGCAACAAAAGGGAGCGATAAGGGAGCGATAACGCCAAGAAGCTATTGTACAATAAGGGGTTGTTTATTGTTGCCGGCGTAGCAGCGATGCGGCTTGCGGCCCTGAAAATAAAGCAAAAATCCACAGGGCGCGGCAATGTCCACCACTAATTTCTCACTGTCTCAGGGTGCCTGAATGAATCGTGCGTTTTCACCGTTGTTCAAATCCATGCTGCTCGCTTTGCTGGCTGTATCGGCAACTGCCTCCGCGGTCGAAGCACCGAAACCGGCCGTCAAGGCCGACGCTGCCAAGGGCGCTACCCTGTACGCCGATGGCGATGCGGCGCGCGGCTTGCCTGCCTGCGTCTCCTGCCATGGCGCGGCCGGCAATTCGACCATCACGGTCAATCCGAAGCTGGCCGGCCAGCACGAAAACTATATCTACAAGCAACTGGTCGACTTCACGACGCCGCAGCGCAACCAGCCCGTCATGACGACGTACGCGAAGATGCTCAGCGATGCCGACAAGAAGAATATCGCCGCCTACCTGGGCGCGCAGCTGTCCAAGCCGGGCGCCGCGAAAAACAAGGACACGATCGACCTGGGCAAGAAAATCTACCGTGGTGGCATTGCTTCCAAGCAAGTTGCCGCCTGCGCCAGCTGTCATGGCGCGACGGGCAATGGCATTCCCGTCCAGTATCCGCGCATCGCCGGCCAGCACCAGGATTACACGGTGGCCCAGCTGACGATGTTCCGCAGCACCAAGGCGGATGCCCGCAAGAACAGCGCGGAAATGCACACCATCGCCGCCCGCATGTCGGATGACGAGATCGCCGCCGTGGCCGATTACATTGCCGGCCTGAAGTAAGTTTTCATAGAGGCAAGAGATTGCCGGCGCACCAGCGCGCATGATCAAGGGCGGCCGTTTCAACAGGCTGCCCTTTTTTATGGCAGGGGCCAAACAGGAGTATGCTGCCGCCTTGCGCGGAGAAACTATCTGCTCCATGCCACATTTTCTTGAAGATTGCATATCCCGTATGAGTATTCACGTATGAGCACAGGCACGACCGGAATCGAGTTAAAGACCCAACGCCGCAGCCTGGCTGAATTCGTCGAGCTGGTCTCGTCGATGCGCTTTGCCATCAGCCTGCTGACCCTGATCGCCGTCGCATCCATCATCGGCACCGTGCTCAAGCAAAACGAGCCCATGCCCAATTATGTCAACCAGTTCGGTCCGTTCTGGTTCGCCGTTTTCGACAAGCTGAGCCTGTATTCCGTGTATTCGGCCTGGTGGTTCCTCGTCATCATGGGTTTCCTCGTCGCCTCGACCTCGCTGTGCATCGTGCGCAATGCGCCGAAGATGCTCAAGGACATGCGCAGCTGGCGCGAAACCGTGCGCGAGCAATCGTTGCGCAATTTCCACCACAAGATGGAGTGGCAGGTGTCGCTGCCGCGCGCCGTGCTGGCGCAGCAGATGGTGATGCGCCTGAAAGACAGCGGCTACGCGGCCAAGGTGGTCGAGAAGGACAACGCCACCCTGGTCGCCGCCAAGCGGGGCGCGGCCAATAAATGGGGCTACATCTTTGCCCACGGCGCCATCGTCATCATCTGCGTGGGCGGCTTGCTCGATTCGGAAATGCCGATCCGCGTACAGCAATGGTTCTTCGGCAAGACGCCGTTTTCCGGCAGCGGCGTGATCGCCGACATTCCCGCCCAGCACCGTTTGAGCCTGTCGAACCCTACTTTCCGCGGCAATACCATGATCCCGGAAGGCTCGTCGAGCAACACGGCCATCATTCCCCAGGCCGATGGCGTGCTGATCCAGGATCTGCCGATCACCATCCTGCTGAAGAAATTCCATATCGATTTCTACAGCACGGGCATGCCCAAGCTGTTTGCCAGCGATGTCGTCATCACCGACCATGCAACGGGCGAGACCTTCCCTGCCACCATCAAAGTCAACCAGCCGCTGCTGTACAAGGGCCTGGCCCTGTACCAGTCCAGCTTTGAGGATGGCGGCAGCAAGCTCAAGTTGACGGGTTTTCCCATGACGGGCAAGACGACGAAACGCTTCGATATCGGCGGCGAAGTGGGCGGCAGCACGCCGCTTGAGCGCAGCGATGGCAATTCCTTCACGGTGGAATGGTCGGGTTTCCGTCCGTTTAACGTGGAAAACCTCAGCGCGGGCCAGGATGTGCGCGCCGTCAGCAAGGCGGAAAGTTTCAACGAGAAATTCTCCGTCGGCCTGGACAAGCGCCTCGGCTCGGCCGCGAAGAACGCGAATAACAAGGATCTCAAGAACGTCGGCCCCTCGGTGCAATATAAATTGCGCGACAAGACAGGCCAGGCGCGCGAGTACCAGAACTACATGCAGCCCGTCACCGTCGATGGCACGACGGTGTTCCTGGCCGGCATGCGCGTCAACCCCAGCGACCCGTTCAGCTATTTGCGCATTCCCGCCGATGACAATTACAGCGTGAACGAATGGATGCGCTTGCGTGCCGCGCTGCAAGATCCGGCGTTGCGCCAGCAGGCGGCCACGCGCTATGCGGCGCGCGCCATGCCGCAGGCGAACGCGGAAGCCTTGCGCGGCCAGCTGCAGGAATCGGCCGCGAAAAGCTTGGGCATCTTTGCCGGCAATGGACAAGAGGGCGGTTTCCTCGCCATTTCGCGTTTCTTGGAGAAAATTCCTGCCGCCGAGCAAGAAAAAGCGGCCGATATCTTCATGAAAATCTTGAATGGCAGCCTGTGGGACTTGTGGCAGGCGGCGCGCGCCCAGGATGGCTTGAAAGCCATCGAGGCCGATGACAAGCATGGCCGCTTCCTGCAGCTGGCCACGAATGCCTTGTCCGACAGCTTCTTCTATGGCGCACCCGTGTATCTGCAGCTCGACGACTTTACGGAAATCAAGGCGTCTGTATTGCAGGTGACGCGTTCGCCGGGCAAGAGCGTCGTCTACCTCGGTTGCCTGTTCCTTGTGATCGGCGTATTTTCCATGTTCTATATCCGCGAACGCCGCCTGTGGGTGTGGATCAAGGATGGCGAGGGCGGCAGCGAAGCCTTGATGGCCATGAGCACGCAACGCAAGACCCTGGATTTTGAAAAAGAATTTGAGACTTTGAAGGCAAAGCTGCCGCAATCGGCGTAAGCTGCGCTGAGTTGGATTGGCTGAGTTTCGGGACGCTGTGGCGTCGCCGGGAATGGAGAAAATGATGGAATTGGCAAACAAGCAAATATATACGCAGGAACCGGGATTTTTCAAGCGCCTGAGCCTGATCGATTGGCTGTATGGCGCCGGCTTGCTGGCCGCCTCCCTGTTCGGCCTGATGCGTTTTGGCGCCTTCATGGATATCTATGAAAAAGCCATCCTGCTGGCGGCCGCGCCCACCTTCGCGTGGCTGGGCTGGTACTGGAAGCCGGTGCGCTGGCTGATCCCCGTGGCGGCCGTGCTGTCGCTGTTCGCCATCGAGCTGTACGCGGGCCACCTGGAGATGGCGAACCAGAAATTCTTCCTGAAATACATCTTGTCGAGCCAGTCCGCCATCCTGTGGATGGGCACGCTTTTCGTGCTGTCGACCCTGTTCTACTGGATCGGCCTCGTGGCGCGCTCGGAATTCGGTTCGTCCGTCGGCTCCCTGCTGTGCTGGGCCGGCGTCGTGCTGGGCCTGACGGGCATGCTGGTGCGTTGGTACGAGTCTTACCTGATCGGCGCCGACGTGGGCCATATTCCCGTGTCGAACCTGTATGAAGTGTTCATCCTGTTTTCCCTGATCACGGCCATGTTCTACCTGTACTACGAGCAGCATTACGCGACGCGCCAGCTGGGCGCCTTCGTCATGCTGGTCATTTCGGCGGCCGTCGTCTTCCTGATGTGGTACACGGTCACGCGCGACGCGGCCGAAATCCAGCCGCTGGTGCCGGCCCTGCAAAGCTGGTGGATGAAGATCCACGTGCCGGCCAACTTCATCGGCTACGGCACGTTTGCCCTGTCGGCCATGGTGGCGGCAGCCTACCTGCTCAAATCGAGCGGCTACCTGGTCGACCGTTTGCCGTCGCTGGAAGTGCTCGACGACGTCATGTACAAGGCCATTTCAGTCGGCTTCGCTTTCTTCACGGTAGCGACCATCCTGGGCGCCCTGTGGGCGGCCGAAGCATGGGGCGGCTACTGGTCGTGGGACCCGAAGGAAACGTGGGCGCTGATCGTCTGGCTCAACTATGCAGCCTGGCTGCACATGCGCCTGATGACGGGCTTGCGCGGCCGCGTCGCCTCGTGGTGGGCGCTGGTGGGATTGCTGGTGACGACGTTCGCCTTCCTGGGCGTGAATATGTTCCTTTCCGGCTTGCATTCTTACGGAAAACTTTAATGACAGAAGCGTCATGAACGGCCCGGAAAAACTGGTGTAAGGTATATCCAATCACCTTTTTCCGGAGCCGCCATGTTGATCAAGCGCAGTCCCAACGGCATTGAGTTGCCGTATTCTTCCGAAATCACGCCGCGTGCCGTGTTTGAATCGCGTCGTAGCTTCATCAAGCAAGTGGCGCTGGGCTCGATGTCCAGCGCGGCGTTGCTGGAAATGGCCAGCCGCGAAGCGTTCGCGCAAGGCACCAATCCCAAGCTGGCTGCCAAGCTCAATCCCGCCTATTCGGCGCTGGAAAAGCAGACGGCGTATAAAGACGCCACCACGTACAACAATTTCTACGAATTCGGCACGGACAAGAGCGACCCGGCGCAAAACGCGGGCACCCTGCGCACACGGCCGTGGACGGTCAGCATCGAAGGCGAAGTCAAGAAACCGATGACCCTGGACCTCGATGCGCTGCTGAAGCTGGCGCCGCTGGAAGAGCGCGTCTACCGGCTGCGCTGCGTGGAAGGCTGGTCGATGGTGATCCCGTGGGTCGGTTATTCCTTCTCGGAAATCATCAAGAAGGTCGAGCCGACTGGCAATGCCAAGTATGTGGAATTCATCACCCTGGCCGACAAGAAGCAAATGCCGGGCGTGGGCAGCCGCGTGCTGCAGTGGCCTTATACGGAAGGCTTGCGTATCGATGAAGCGAACCATCCGCTGGCGCTGCTGACCCTGGGCATGTATGGCGAAACCTTGCCGAACCAGAACGGCGCGCCCGTGCGCATGGTATTGCCGTGGAAATATGGTTTCAAGTCGGCCAAATCCATCGTCAAGATCCGTTTCGTCAAGGAACAGCCGCGCACGTCCTGGAACCTGTCGGCGCCGTCCGAATACGGTTTTTACTCGAACGTGAACCCGAACGTCGATCATCCGCGCTGGTCGCAAGCTTCCGAGCGGCGCATCGGGGAAGACGGTTTTCTCGCGCGCAAGCGCAAGACCCTGATGTTCAACGGCTACAACGATGTCGCTTCCTTGTACGCGGGCATGGACCTGAAAAAGTTCTTTTAAGGAAAGACCATGGCCCTCAACCCCACGAGCAGGCAGTTATCGCTGCTGAAAAGCCTGATCTTTTTGCTGGCGCTGCTGCCATTTGGACGCATGGTCTGGCTGACGTACACGGGGCAGCTGGTGGAGCCGCTGGAATTCATCACGCGCGGCACGGGCGACTGGACCCTGTATTTCCTGTGTATCAGCCTGGCAGTGACGCCCTTGCGGCGCTTTACGCAATGGAATTGGCTGATCAAGCTGCGGCGCATGCTGGGCCTGTTCGCGTTTTTCTATGCGGCGCTGCACTTCACCACGTTTTTATGGTTCGATCACTTTTTCGATGTGCAGGAAATGTGGAAGGATGTGCTCAAGCGGCCATTCATCACGGTAGGCTTTATTGCCTTCGTCTTGCTCATTCCGCTGGCCGTGACAAGCACGAACGGCATGGTGAAACGCCTGGGAGGCAAGCGCTGGCAGTGGTTGCACCGGCTCATCTATATCATCGCGCCGCTGGGCATCTTGCACTTCTGGTGGATGAAGGCGGGCAAGAATAATTTCGCGCAACCGATCCTGTTCGGCAGCATCGTCGCGCTACTGCTGCTAATACGCGTTTATTTTGCCTGGAGCAAGCGCGAGAAAAGCGCCAGGGCGGCCAAGGCTGCCACCCCGGTACGCTCGACTTAGGTTGCCGGCACGATCACCGGTGGCGGCGGCACGGGCGCTGGTTCGACGGGGCCTTTGGCTGGCGCGCCCTTGGCCGCTGGCGGCTTGGGCAGGTACAGGGGACCGGGCTGGCCGCAGCCGGCCAGGACGCTAGAAACCACAATGGCGGTGCCGATATAAAACGCTGAGGATGACTTCACGATTAGAATCACGGTTTGATTAAGATCTTTGGAGTGTAGCATGAGCGAATCGGAATTCCTGGCCCTGGCCGAAGCCACCCTGACCCAGATCGAGGCGGCGCTGGACCGGCTGAACGATGAAGACGTGCTCGACGTCGAATGCAGCCGCAGCGGCAATGTGCTGGAAATCGAATTCATCGATAACGGCACGAAAATCATCGTCAACAGCCAGGCTCCCATGCGCGAAATGTGGGTGGCCGCCCGTTCCGGCGGTTTCCACTACAAGCGCGTGGGCGACGAGTGGATCAACACGCGCGACGGCTCGGAACTGTTCGCGGCCCTGTCGGCCATGGCCAGCGAGCAGGCGGGTGCGCCGGTGGTCCTGAAGTAATTCTGACTGCCGTGGCAATAAAAAAAGGGCAGCCTTTGCAGGCTGCCCTTTTTGCATGATTACCGTTTAAAATAACTCGTTCTTCACGGCTTCTTTCGCCTTTTCTTCCTCCGGCGTGCCGCGCGCCGCGCCTTCCAGGCTGCCTACGCCAGTGCCCGGTGGGTTTTCAGCATAGTAATACTCGTCGCCCACGTGGATCAGGCCTTCCGGCACGGCGCGTTCCTCGACGGGAATGCTTTTCAGGGCTTTCGCCATGTAGCTGATCCAGATCGGCAAGGCCAGGCCGCCGCCCGTTTCGCGGTTGCCCAGGTTGCGCGGCTGGTCGTAGCCGATCCAGGCGATACCGACCAGCTTGGCCTGGTAACCGGCAAACCATGCGTCGATGGAATCGTTGGTCGTGCCCGTCTTGCCGGCCAGGTCGGGGCGCTTCAATGCCATGGCTTTATTGGCCGTACCGAAGCGCACGACGTCGTTGAGCATGCTGTTCATCATGAAGGCATTGCGCTCGTCGATGACCCGGTTGGCTTCCTCGCCCGCCAGGTCCGGCTTGGCTTGCGACAAGACATTGCCGTCGCTATCGGTGACCTTGGCGATCAGATACGGGTTGATCTTGTAGCCGCCATTGGCGAACACGGCATACGCGCCCGCCATCTGCAGCGGCGTCACGTTGCCGGCGCCCAGGGCCAGGGTCAGGTATGGCGGGTTCTTGTCCGCGTCAAAGCCGAAGCGCGTTGCATATTCCTGGCCATATTTGGCGCCGATCTTGTGCAGGATGCGGATGGAAATCATGTTCTTCGATTTCATCAAGCCCTTGCGCATGGTCATCGGGCCATCGTATTTGCTGTCGTAGTTTTTCGGTTCCCACGCCTGGCCGCCAGTCTGGCCAGCGTCGAACGAGATCGGCGCATCGTTGATGATGGTGGCCGGCGACAGGCCCCGTTCCAGCGATGCGGAATAGATGAAGGGCTTGAAGGCCGAACCTGGCTGGCGCCACGCCTGCGTGACGTGGTTGAACTTGTTGCGGTTGTAATCGAAGCCGCCCACCATGGCGCGGATGGCGCCGTCCGTGGTGCTGGCCGAGACGAACGCCGATTGCACTTCCGGCATCTGCGTCAAGACCCAGGCATTGCCTTCTTGCATGACGCGGATCACGGCGCCGCGCTTGATGCGGCGGTTCGGCGCCGCTTTTTCCGACAGCCAGGCCGCGCCGAAGGTCAGGCCGGGGCCGGTAATGGTGATTTCCTCGCCGGCCGAGGTGACTGCCTGCAACGATTTTGGCGAGGCCTGCAGCACCATGGCGGCGATGATGTCGTCGCTGTCCGGGTGGTCGGCCAGTTCCGTCTCGATCGCGTCATCCGCTTCGGCCTTGGTTTTCGGAATTTCGATATACGCTTCGGGGCCGCGGTAGCCGTGGCGTTTCTCGTAATCCATCACGCCCTTGCGCAAGGCGATGTAGGCGGCGTCCTGGTCGGCCTTGGTGATGGTGGTGTAGACGTTCAGGCCGCGCGTATAGGTGTCTTCCTTGAATTGCTCGTAGACGAGCTGGCGCGCCATTTCCGACACGTATTCCGCATGCACGCCGAAGGCGCTGCTGTCGGTTTTCACTTTCAGCTCTTCATTCTTGGCTTCCGTGTATTGCTCTGGCGTGATGTAGCCCAGCTGCGCCATGCGTTGCAGGATGTATTGCTGGCGCATGCGCGCGCGTTTCGGATTGACGACGGGGTTGTAGGCCGACGGCGCTTTCGGCAAGCCGGCCAGCATGGCCGCTTCGGCCACGGTCAGGTCCTGGATGTTCTTGCCGAAATAGATTTGCGCGGCCGAGGCAAAGCCGTAGGCGCGCTGCCCCAGATAAATCTGGTTCATATACACTTCGAGAATCTGATCCTTGCTGAGGTTTTTCTCGATCTTCCAGGCCAGCAAGACTTCATACGCCTTGCGTTTCAAGGTCTGTTCGCTGGACAGGAAGAAATTGCGCGCCACCTGCTGCGTGATGGTCGAGGCGCCTTGCTTGGCGCCGCCCGTCAGGTTGTGCAGGGCCGCGCGCGTGATGCCCAGGTAATCAACGCCGCCATGTTCATAGAAGCGGTCATCTTCGATGGCCAGCACGGCTTTCTTCATGACATCGGGAATATCCTTGATGTGCACCATGTTGCGGCGCTCTTCGCCGAACTCGCCGATCAGCACACTGTCGGACGTGAACACGCGCAGCGGCATCTTGGGCTTGTAATCGGTCAAGGTATCGAGCGCCGGCAGGTTCGGATAGGCCATGGCCAGGCCGAATACCACCAGCAGCACGCCGACGATGCCCAGGCCCAGCAGCGATGCCAGGGCCATCAGCAGGAAACGTTTGGGTTTGCTGCCCTTGGTGGGCGGCTTCGAGCCAGCGGGGCCAGCGGATTTTGAAGATGTCATGCGTCGTATGTCTTTCGGTTAATTATGCGGGCCAATTATAAGCGAGCTTGCCGGGGTGGCAGCGCGCCGTGGCGCTTGCCGGGGGAGTGTCGAAACTTGCCGATACTCTATATAAGCGTGTATTGGCCCGCTGGCAACCAAGATTTGGTAACAATTATCCTGCGCCAGATCACGGCCCCGCCAGATAGGCGCCGCGCGCCGCAGACACGAGCGTGAAATCCATTTACAAGCCAGCGCTGCCGGGACTAGGCTTTCGGATGGCAGGACCTCCTTCCACGCTGACGTTTCTCTATGAAAAACATGTCCATCAGTAGTTTTCTTGGCACCGGCTTGCTGGGCGTCGACATCGCGGACGATGCCGTGCGCGTGGTCGAGTTGAGACGCCGGCGGGGGAAACTGTCGTGCCGGCATTGCGGCAGTTCTGCGCTGGCAGCAGGGGTGATGCTTGAAGGCAATATCGAAGATCTGCAGGGCCTGGCCGATGCCGTGCGCCAGGCTTATCGCGACAGTGGCAGCGGCTGCACTCGCGTGGCGCTGGCCATGCCGGCCACGGCCCTGATCACGCACGCGATCCGCCTGCCTGCCGGATTACCGGAGGAGCAGCTGGAAATCCTCGTGGAACTGGAGGCGGCGCAATACATGCCGTTTCCGCTGGAAGACGCCAGCCTGGATTTTTTCATTCTCGGCCCCGCGCCGCCGCTTGCCGGCCAGGCCGGCAGCGAGATCGACGTGTTGCTGGTGGCGGCGCGGCGCGCCAGCGTGCAGCGCCGTCTGGATGCGGCCAAGGCAGCCGGCTTGACGCCCGTCATCATGGATAGCGAGGCCCTGGCCTTGCAGGCGGCGCTCGCGCAAGGTGGCTGGCAAGCCTTGCCCGACGGCGGTCTGAGCTACCAGTTGGCCTGGGGCCTGGCCATGCACCGGTACGCCCGATGAAAGCCGTGGCGGAAGTGCCATGTATCAACCTTTTGCCGTATCGCCAGGCGGTACGCCGCAGGCGCATTCAGTGGCTGCTGTGGCAACTGGCGGGCGGGGCGCTGCTGGGACTGCTGCTGGCCCTGGCGGCGGGCGTCTGGCTGCAGTACCGGCTTGACGCGCAACTGCGCCGCCAGGAGGACTGGCGTCATGTCATGCAGCAAGTTAATGCCGTCCTCGCCGCCGGCAAGCGGGTGCAGGGGGAGACGGGGGCGCTGCTGCAGCGTCAGCAAGCCATTGCCAGTTTGCAAGAGCAACGCAATGCCTGGGTGCGCATGCTGGCGGTTCTGGCCCAGGCGATGCCGGCCGGCGTGGCCTTGCACAGTGTGCACCAGGAAACGGCGATGGTGCGCCTGCAAGGGCAGGCTGTGTCGCAGGACAAGGTCGCGGGATTGCTGTTGGCGCTGGAGCAGGCCGCGCCCTGGTCCCGCCCGGAAGTGCTGGAAGTGCGCGGCGTGGCCGATGGCGCCGTGGAATGGACGATACGGCTGGCTTTGGCACCCGCTGGGCAATCTTAGTCGTGGAGGTTGATCATGCTGAGCTTGAAGACCGCGTCGCTGTGGCCGCTACCGGCGCGCCTCGCTTGCGCCGCCCTTGCCGGTGCGCTGGTGGCCACGCTGCTGCACCTTGCATGGCTGGCTGGACTGATGACCGCCGTGCAGGTGGCGCAAAGTGAGGCGGCCCGCTTGCGCGCCGACTATCTGGCGGCACAGGCCAGGGCGAAGCAGTTGCCGCAGTGGCGTGCGCAGCAGCGTCAGGCCGGCGCTGAGCTGGCCTTGCTGGAACAGCAATTACCGGACCAGCAAGCGATGGCCGTGCTGTTGACGGACATTAACGCCGCAGGCCAGTCGCGTGGGCTGCAATTTTCCCTGTTCAAGCCGGGTGTTGCCCGGCCGCAAGCGCCGTATGTCGCCTTGCCGATCGCGATACAGTTGCGCGGCGGTTACCACGCCATGGGCGCGTTGCTGGCGGACCTGGCGCGTCTGCCGCGCATCGTCACGGTGCACGAGCTGGTCTTGACCCTCGGCAAGGATCGCTTGCTGACCCTTGACGCCGTGCTGCAGGCGTATCGCTTGCCCGAAGCGGGAGAGCTGGCGGCGCAAGCGACATTGCCGCCCAAGGCGGGCGCGCCCGCAGTGACACCAACTTGGCGTCCGCTTGCCGCTGTCGCGCCGCATCCCTACGAAGCGGCTGCCTTGGCCGATCCATTTAATGTCTTGCCGCCGGCGCCCGTGTCCGGTCAGCGGGGCGGTGTGGCGGGGCCCGACCTGCGGCGGATGCGCGAACCGCTGGAAAGCGTAGCCTTGCCCGCCATCAGCATGGTTGGCAGCGTGCAACAGGACGGGCGCCTGAGCGCGCTGCTGCTGGCGGGCCAGCGCGTGTACCGGGTAACGGTGGGCCAGTACCTGGGGCAAGATCACGGCGTGGTGACGGACATCAGCGAACGAGCGCTGCAGTACAGGGAGTTGCTGCAGGACGGGGGAGGCGGGTGGCGCGAGCGGCGCGGCAGCCTGTCGTTGAGCAAGGCGGGCGACGCCAAGGCCAGCCTGCCCGAGGCGGCGCCATGAGGCCGCGCCGCATGTTCCTGGCCGCCATGCTGTGTCTGCATGCCAACGGTCTTGCCCAGGAGGCCGTGGTGCAGGTGACGGCGCCACGGCTGTATGCGGGCGACAGAATCTCCGTCGATTTTCAGAACGTAGGCGTGCGCGCGGCCCTGCACATCCTGGCCGATGCATCGGGGCAAAACATCATCGCCAGCGACAGCGTGGCGGGCAATGTGACCGTGCGCCTGCGCGACTTGCCTTGGGACCAGGCGCTCGACGTGCTGCTGCAGGCCAAGGGCCTGGACATGCGGCGCAATGGCAACGTGCTGTGGATCGCGCCGCGCGAGGAAATCCTTGCGCGCGAAAAGCTGGAACTGGAACAGCGCGCGCAGATCGCGGAACTGGAACCCTTGCAATCAGCCATCTTCCAGCTCAATTACCAGAAGGCCGAAGCGTTCCGCACCGTGTTCGGCCTGGACGCGGGGGAAGGGCGCAGCCGGCTGCTGTCGCGCCGTGGCAGTGTGCTGATCGAGCCGCGTACGAATCAGCTGTTCGTCACCGACGTGCCGGCGCGCCTGGAACAGATCCGCCAACTGATTGAGAAGACGGATATTCCAACGCGCCAAGTGATGATCGAGGCGCGCATCGTCGAGGCGAACGACAGTTTCAGCCGCAACCTGGGCGCGCGCCTGGGTTTTACGGACCAGCGCCTGGCGGCGGGCCAGTTGCCCGGTTTTTCCCTGGGCGGCAGCGGGCGCCGCGCGGCTGTCGGCGGCAGCTACCAGGGCGTGGGCGAGGCGACGGGGCAAACGGTGGCCGGCAGCGGCGCCTTCGTGCCGAACACGCAATTCGTCAACTTGCCGGCCGCCAGCATCAATGGCTTGCAGCCGGCCAGCTTCGCCCTGAGCCTGTTTTCGGCGGCCGCCAACCGCTTCCTGAACCTGGAATTGTCCGCGCTGGAAGCGGACGGCCGGGGCAAGATCATTTCCAGCCCCCGCGTGGTGACGGCCGACAAGGTGCTGGCGCTGATCGAGCAAGGCATCGAGCTGCCGTATCAGGTGGCCACCAGCAGCGGCGCCACGTCGATCACGTTCCGCAAGGCGAACTTGCGCCTGGAAGTGACGCCGCAGATCACGCCGGATGGCAACGTGGTGCTGGAAGTGGACGTCAACAAGGATAGCGTGGGCCAGGAAACCCGTTCCGGCTTCGCCATCGACACCAAGCACGTGCGCACGCAAGTGATGGTGGAAGACGGCGGCACGGTGGTGCTGGGCGGTATTTATCAGCAATCCGAACGGGGCACGGACAGCAAGGTGCCAATTCTTGGCGACATCCCCGTGCTCGGTGTTTTTTTCCGCAGCACGGGCCGCAGTCAAGAAAAAACGGAACTAATGGTGTTTATTACGCCGAAAATAGTGGCAGATCGGCCAGCAACACGTTAATGTCACATCTTTACGTTTAAGTAACAATGCACACGAAAGCGGACTGATGGCGACTATGCGGAATGTATCTTGGGGCAACACTTATTGGAGTCGGGTATCGAATTGGCTGGTCTTGCTGGTCATTAGCTCTGTACTGGCCGCGTGTGGCGGCGGTGGCGGTGACCCGACCATCGATGGCGGCAATGGTGGTGGGACGACGGGCGGCGTGGCCGCGACGGTCACGGTGAGTCTGTTGAACGTCGCTGGCCAGCCCAGCAATGCATTGAGCAGCACGACGCCGTTGACTGCCAAGGCGCTTGTGAACGATAAAAATGGCGTTCCTGTCAGCAATGCCGTGGTCACGTTTTCGGCCGACGCCGCGTTGGTAACGTTGTCATCGACCAACGGCACGGCGCTGACCGACGCCAAGGGCTATGCCAGCATCACTGTCTCGGCCTTGAATGCGACGGTCGCTGGTGCCGGTAAGCTGACGGCCACTGTCGGGGCAGGCACCGCCACGGTCACCGGCGAGGCGAGCTATGAAATCAAGACGGCGCAGGCATCTGGCGCCAAAATGACGCTTTCCTTGCTGAGCGGAGCGAACGCCAGCAATGCCTTGTCGAGCGCCACGCCGCTGACGGCCAAGGCGTTGGTGACAGATTTGAACGGAAAACCGATCAGCGACGTGCTGGTGGCATTTTCGACGGACAATACCATGGCAGTGATGTCACCATCGGTAGGAACGGCACTTACCGACGCAACAGGCACGGCGAGCGTCACGTTGCGCCCTTTCAGTCTGTCGGCCAGCGGCGCTGCCACGTTGAGGGCGACTACGACGGCCAATGGTGCCGTTGCCAGCAGTCAAATCAATTATGTTCTGGGGGCCACCAATCTGGAGCCCGCCAATATGACATTTTCGCCCAACAGTATTCCTGCTTATGGCACCGCGGTCGTGTCGGTCGACATCATGTCTGGCGGCAGGTTGTACACCGGGCCCGGAACGACTGTGAATTTTGGATCGAACTGTGTCTTTATGGGCAAGGCCAGCGTGACCAGCGGCGTGCCGGCCGTTAATGGCAAGGCATCGGCAGTGTATCGCGACCTCGGTTGTGGTGGTGGTGACATGGTCTTTGCCGCGGTAGTGGGTGGCGACAGGGCTCTTCACGCCTCCTTTGCGATCGAACGTGCCGCGCCGGCGTCGGTCCAGTTTTCTGCCGTCAGCCCGGTTGGCAAGTCCCTCGTCATTCAAGGCCAGGGTGGTCTGTCGCGCACGGAAACGGCGACCTTGACCTTTCGCGTCTTCGACACCTTCAATAAACCTTTGCCTGGACAGGACGTCACGTTTTCTCTGCTCAACGGTCCCGGCATGACTTTGAATAAATTGAAGGACACCACGGACGCCAACGGCGAAGTCATTACCACGGTCAATTCCGGTACTATGCCGACCACCTTCCGCGTCAAGGCCAGCCTGGCATCAGGTGTTTCTACCCTGTCGGACTCCATCCTTGTGACGACGGGCTTGCCCGTGCAAACGGCGTTTTCGCTCAGTTCGGTCAAGTCCAGCGTGGAAGGTTGGTCTTATGATAGCGCCGTAGGAATCCCTGCCACGACCGTCACTATTTTGCTGGCAGATCAAGCGGGCAACCCCGTTCCCGATGGCACGCCGGTCGCATTCCAGAGCAACTTAGGCGCCGTCGGCTCGTCCAGCATGGGTGGTTGCACCACCATCAACGGCGGCTGTTCAGTCGACTTCCGCAGCCAAAACCCGCGCGTGGTGACCAATCCACCTGTCACACCTTGCAATGATGTTAACAATGGTGGCACGGCCGACAGCCAGTGGCCCGGTCTTGCCACTGTCTGCGCCAGCACTTCGGACGGCAGCAAGACGTTGTTCGCGAAGATCGCCATTTTCCTGAGCGGCAGCCGTCCCGAAAATGTCACGCTGTTCGATCAGTCGGCCCAGGTCAGCCTGGATCGCAGCACCTATGATCTTGGGAGCGTTTCGGCCGCAGCAGTACGTCAATTCAGCTTGAGATTCAGCGATTTGCATCAAAACCCCATGCCCTCCGGAACTACGGTCGCGATCACGAATATGATCAATGGAGTTGGATCCATCACTCCGGAGAGCATACAAAATATCTATCCGCACAACACGCTAGGTGTGGATGACCGTACCGGAGGCAACATTCAAGGTAACCAGGGAGGCCGGCATGCCGTTACAATTAATAGCCTGACGCCGGTGAATTGTGTAGCGAATGTGATCAGCACGTTTAATGTGACAGTGACGACGCCGCAGGGCAACGCCACCAGCTACCCGTTTAGACTGACATTCTCCTGTCCTTGACGTAAGGGGAAACGGGCGCCGTAGAGGCGGTGCCCGCTTATTTTCTGATTGATATAAAAAAGTGTCCGAAATTTCCAACAGTAATATCTTTCTTGTCGGCCTCATGGGCGCAGGCAAAACCACGATCGGGCGCATCCTGGCCCGCAAGCTGGGCTTGCGCTTTGTCGATTCCGACCACGAAATCGAGGCACGCACGGGAGCGACCATCCCGTGGATCTTTGAAATCGAGGGCGAGGCCAGCTTTCGCCGGCGCGAGGCCGAGGTCATCCGGGACCTGAGCGCCCAGGAAGGCATCGTCATGGCCACGGGCGGCGGGGCCATCCTCAACGCCGACAGCCGCGCCTATCTGAAGGAGCGGGGCACGGTCGTGTACCTGCGCGCCAGCGTCAGCAACATCCTCGCGCGCACCAGCCACGACAAGAATCGTCCCCTGCTGCAGACGGCCGACCCGCGCAGGAAGCTCGAAGAGCTGACGTCGCAGCGCGAGCCCCATTACCTGGAAGTGGCCGACATTGTGATCGACACGGGCCGTCCTAACGTACAATCGATGGTCCAGACCATCCTGATGCAGCTGGCCAGCCTCGAATGCGAGGCCTCGCCCAACTGCGTCATTTATGCAGAGCCTTCGATGAACGAGCAATCCAAAATGTTGTTGAGTGTAGACCTCGACGAACGCAGTTATCCGATCGCCATCGGCCCTGGCCTCCTGGCCGACGCCGATGCGCTGCTACGCCATATCAGCGGCCACAAGGTGGCCATCGTCACCAATACCACCGTCGCGCCCCTGTACCTGGGCCGCCTGCAGGCGGCGCTGGCCAGCGATGGCCGCGAAGTGATCAGCATCGTCCTGCCGGACGGCGAGGAATATAAAAACTGGGCCAGCCTGATGCAGATCTTCGACGCGCTGCTGGCGAATAAATGCGACCGCAAGACCACCCTGGTGGCGCTGGGCGGCGGCGTGATCGGCGACCTGACCGGCTATGCGGCGGCGAGCTACATGCGCGGCATCGGCTTCGTGCAGGTGCCCACCACCCTGCTGGCGCAGGTCGATTCCTCCGTCGGCGGCAAGACGGGCATCAACCACCCGCTGGGCAAGAACATGATCGGTGCCTTCTACCAGCCGCGCGCCGTGATCGCCGACACATCGACCCTGGAAACCCTGCCGGCGCGTGAGCTGTCGGCGGGCCTGGCCGAAGTGATCAAGCATGGCGCCATCATCGACGCCGCGTTCTTCGACTGGATCGAAGCGAACATGGCCAAGCTGATGGCGCGCGACAAGGGCGCCCTCGCGTATGCGATCGCCCGCTCGTGCGAAATCAAGGCCGACGTGGTGCGCCAGGACGAACGCGAAGGCGGCTTGCGCGCCATCCTGAACTTCGGCCACACCTTCGGCCACGCCATCGAGGCGGGCCTGGGCTACGGTCACTGGCTGCACGGCGAAGCCGTCGGCTGCGGCATGGTGATGGCGGCCGACCTGTCGTGCCGCATGGGCTATATCGACCAGGCGGCCGTCGAGCGCGTGCGCAAGCTCGTCGCCGCCGCTGGCTTGCCCGTCAAGGCGCCGGACCTCGGTGTCGCGCGCTGGCTGGAACTGATGGAGGTCGACAAGAAGAACGAGGGCGGCGCCATCAAGTTCATCCTGTTGAAACCCCTGGGCAGT
Source organism: Janthinobacterium sp. Ant5-2-1 (assembly GCF_001445815.1). Classification (NCBI taxonomy): domain Bacteria; kingdom Pseudomonadati; phylum Pseudomonadota; class Betaproteobacteria; order Burkholderiales; family Oxalobacteraceae; genus Janthinobacterium; species Janthinobacterium sp. Ant5-2-1. The sequence goes on from NZ_LNCE01000035.1 coordinate 29,551, forward strand.
CCGAGCATCACGTCCGCGCCGCACGAACTGGTGCTGGCCACCCTGGCCGCCGGAGTGCAATAACATGCTGCCCGAAGACTTCCTTGCCCCCTACGCGGCCCATTCGGCACAGGGTCAGGGACGTCGCTTTGCCGAGGCGCCGCACGCCTCGCGCAGCCAGTTCCAGCGTGACCGCGACCGCATCATCCATTCCTCGGCCTTCCGCCGCCTCGAATACAAGACCCAGGTGTTCCTCAACCACGAGGGAGACCTGTTTCGCACGCGCCTGACGCACAGCCTGGAAGTGGCGCAGGTGGGACGTTCGATCGCGCGCAACCTGCGCCTCAATGAAGATCTGGTGGAAGCCATCGCGCTGGCGCATGACCTGGGCCACACGCCGTTCGGCCACGTGGGCCAGGACGTGCTCAATGAATGCATGCAGGAGCATGGCGGCTTCGAGCACAATCTGCAAAGCCTGCGCGTGGTCGACACGCTGGAAGAGCACTACGGCGCCTTCGACGGCTTGAACCTGATGTTCGAGACGCGCGAAGGCATCTTGAAACACTGCTCGCTGGCGCATGCGCGCGAACTCGGTCCCGTGGCACAGCGCTTCATCGACCGCACGCAACCGACCCTGGAAGCGCAGCTGACCAACCTGGCCGATGAAATCGCCTATAACAGCCACGATATCGACGACGGTTTGCGTTCCGGCCTGATCACCATCGCGCAGCTGGAAGAAGTGGAATTCTTCGGCCGCCTGTGGCGCGAGGTGCAGCAGGCGTTTCCCGGCCTGTCCGGCCGGCGCGCCATCTATGAAACCCTGCGCCGCCTGATCACGGCCCTGGCCGACGATCTGATCGTCACCTCGACCGGCCTGATTGCCGATGCCGCGCCGCGCGACGTGAACGAAGTGCGCGCCAGTGCCCCGCTGATCCGTTTTTCGGACGCCATGCGCAAGGACGCGACGGACCTGAAGCGCTTCTTGCGGGCCAACCTGTACCGTCACTACCAGGTCAACCGCATGCGCGTAAAGGCCAGCCGCATCGTGCGCGAACTGTACGACAGTTTCATGGCCGAACCGGCCCTGCTGCCGCCCGACTATCAGCTGATTGGCCACGATAAGGATGGCGACGTCACGCAGCAGGCGCGCAAGATCGCCGACTACATCGCCGGCATGACGGACCGCTACGCGATCCGCGAGCACCGCAGGCTGTATTCGCTCGACGAGCTGTAACGGTCACTGCGGGCACTGATCTGCCCGCGCGACGCTGCGTGTCGGGTTACGCCGTGCCGGCTAACCCGACCTACCAATGCAAGCGCTCATGGGGAGTCCGACAACATTGTTGGCGCGGCCCCGTTACTCCGCATTGCCGATCCTGTCAATTGGCATGATCATCTAGGTCCCCACCTGATCACCCCAATACCCCCGCAGCACCTTCTTTTCTATCATGGCAGCAAGTCAACAAGGGCTTGCCGCCCATAGTCAAGGAGAGAGTCATGATTGAATCGCGCCGCAGTTTCTTGCGCGCCTTGCCAGCCGTAACCATCGGGGCGGCCATCGCGCCGCTGCCCGGCAAGGCGGCCACGAAGGGCGAAGGCGGCCAGCGCTGGGCGATGGTGGTCGACGTGCAGAAGTGCATCGGCTGCCAGGCTTGCACGGTCTCCTGCATCATGGAAAACGCCGTACCGGAAAACAGCTTCCGCACCGTCGTTTCGACCTATGAAGTGAAGGAAGAGAACCGCTGCGGCACCTACATGCTGCCGCGTCTGTGCAACCACTGCGCCAATCCCCCCTGCATTCCCGTCTGTCCCGTGGGCGCCACCTTCCAGCGCAAGGATGGCGTCGTCGTCGTCGACGGCGACCGCTGCGTGGGCTGCGCCTACTGCGTGCAAGCGTGTCCGTACGACGCGCGCTTCATCAACCACGAGACGGGCAAGGCCGATAAATGCACGTTCTGCGCGCACCGCGTCGATGAAGGCTTGCTGCCGGCCTGCGTGGAAACCTGCGTGGGCGGCGCGCGCATCTTCGGCGACCTCAATGACCCCGAAAGCCTGGTGCACCAGCTGCTCACCGAGAATAAGGTGAAGGTGCTCAAACCCGAGCAGGGCACCCAGCCCCACGTGTTCTACCTGGGACTGGACACGCGCTTCGCCGGCCACGTCGAAGGCGAAGCGACTCTTTGGCAACCGAGCAAACACGGGAAATAAACCATGGACAGCCACATCACCGAAATTGTCAACGTCACGCGCGAAGCGGCATGGCTGCCGTGGGCGGTGCAGTATTTTTTCCTCATCGGCCTCAGTTACGGCAGCTTCATGCTGACCTTGCCGTACTTCGTCTTCGGCCGCAAGGCGTATGAACGCCTGGGGCGCATCGCGCTGCTGGCGTCGCTCGTGTGCGGCATGACGGCGCCCGTGGCGCTGCTGGCCGACTTGCACGGGCCGGGCCGCTTCTACCATTTCTACATTTACTTCCAGCCGCAGTCGTGGATGTCGTGGGGTTCGTTCTTCATTCCCCTGTATCTGGGCTGTCTGATGCTGTACGCGTGGCTGGCGCTGCGCGTGGATTTTGCCACGCGGGGGCATGGCCAGGACCGCCTAGCCTTTGCCTACCGCCTGCTGGGGCGCGGTGGCGCCGCCTCGCGCAAGGCCATCGTCACCGCCGCCGCTTGCACCTTGCTGGCCGCCTTTGTCGTGGGCCTGTACACGGGCATGGAAGTGATGGTGGTGCGCGCCCGTCCCCTGTGGTTTACGCCCTTCCTGCCGGCGCAATTTGCCGCCACGGCCTTTGTCGGGGCGGTGGGCCTGGCGCTGCTGTTCAACCGTTTCCTGCCGGGCCGCGACCAGGCCCTGGAAGTATCGCTGAACCGGGCGCTGGCCCTGTCGCTGGCGCTGGTGCTGGCCCTGGGCGGCGGCTGGCTGTTCGTCAGCCTGTCCGGCGTGAGCGCCAGCCACAGCATGGCATTTACGCAGGTGGCCGGCATGCCGCAATGGCAGTTCACGGCCGTCTGGGCCGTGCTGTCGGCCATCGTGCCGATGGCCCTGGCCATCTGGCGCCCGGCCACGAGTGGCCTGGTCAACGGCCTGATCGCGCTGCATAGCGCCTGGATGATGCGCTGGACGATATTCATCGGCGGCCAGACGATCCCGAAAACGGGCGCGGGCCTGTACGACTACCACCTGCCGATGGGGAACGATGGCTTGATGGGGATTATCGGCACGGCGGGCCTGTGGATCGCGCTGCTGTTGCTGATGCTGGAATTTTTGCCATGGGCCGGACGCATGCTGCGCAACCGTCCCGCCATGGCCACGCACTGAGGAGTCAAAAATGAACGAACGCAAAAACAACGACGACCGCAACGACGTCCCCGAAGACGAAAATGAAAAACGCCGCAAGCTGCTGCGCTACGGCGCCATCGGCGGCGGACTGGCCGCGTTTGCCGCCAGCTTTTCCACCACGGCTGGTCGCATGGTCGACCACGCGCTGGGCAAAGATAAACCTGTGCAGAAACTGCATGGCAATTCGCTGCCGCCCGAGTTTTCCGTCGACACGGCCACGGGCAAGCTGACCGTCAATCCGGACCAGCAAGTGAGCTACACCATGTGCATGGGCTGCACCACGTTTTGCGGCGTGCGCGTACGCCTGGATAAAAATAGCGGCAAGGTCTTGCGCGTGGCGGGCAATCCCTACAGCCCCCTGTCGGCCGATCCGGCGCTGCCATACCAGACCTCGATACGCGACAGCTTTGTCTCGCTGTCGCGCTTCCAGGAAAAGGGCTTGAAGGGCCGCTCGACGGCTTGCGGCCGGGGCAACGGCGTGCTGGAACAGATGGAGTCGCCGTTCCGTGTGCTGGCGCCGATGAAGCGCGTGGGGCCGCGCGGCGGCGGCCAGTGGGAACCGATCGCTTTCGATCAACTGGTGAAGGAAGTGACGGAAGGCGGTGACCTGTTTGGCGAAGGCCACGTACAGGGCTTGCGCGCCTTGCGCGAGCTGGAAAAACCGATCGATCCGGCGCAGCCGGAACTGGGTCCGCAAGTGAACCAGGTTGGCCTGATGTGCAGCACCGACGATGGCCGCCTTGCGTTCGGCACGCGCTTTTTCAAGCAGTCGTACGGCAGTCTGAACCTGGTCAACCACGGCTCGTATTGCGGCGGCGCCTACCGCAGCGGCTCGGGTGCCATGTTCGGCGACATGAAGAAAATGCCGCATGCGAAAGTGGATCTGGAAAACACGGAGTTCTGCATTTTCGTCGGCACGGCGCCGGGCAATGCGGGCAACCCGTTCAAGCGCCAGGGTACCCTGATCGCCAAGGCACGTTCGGGCAAGCGCGAATTCAGCTACGTCGTCGTCGATCCCGTGCTGACGAATGCGGACAGCCTGGCGGCGGGCGACCGCAGCCGCTGGGTGCCGATCAAGCCGGGCACGGACGGTGCGCTGGCCATGGCGATGATCCGCTGGATCATCGAGCACGAACGCTATGACCGCAACTTCCTCGTGCAGCCGAACCTGAAGGTGGCGGAAGCGGCGGGCGAGGCCGCCTGGTGCAACGCCACGCACCTGATCATCAACGAAAAGGGCCATCCGCGCGATGGCCGCTACCTGCGTGCGTCCGACATCGGCGCGGTGGAACTGGCGGAAGAAGAGCGTTACAAGGATGGCGACGCCTTCTGCGTGATCGACGCCGCCACGCAAGCCATCGTGCCGCACAACGCGGCCAAGGGCGAGGCGCGGCTGTTCTTCGACGGCCTGCTGGAAGTGGCGGGCGCGCCGCTGCAGCTGAAGACAGCGATGACGATGCTCAACGAGGAAGCGCAGCGCCACAGCATGGAGGAATACGCAAGCGCCTGCGGCATCGGGCGCGACATCATCGAAGGCCTGGCGCAGGAACTGACCAGTCACGGCAAGCGCGCGGCCGTCAATGCGCACGGCGGCATGATGTCGGGTGCAGGCTTTTACAACGCGTACGCGCTGGTCATGCTCAATACCCTGATCGGCAATTTGAACCGCAAGGGCGGCACCCTCGTCAATGGCGGCAGCTTCAAGGATGCGGGACCCGGTCCGCGCTATAACCTGGAGAGTTTCGACGGCGAGATCAAGGCGGCCGGCATGCCGATCGGACGCAATGTGCCGTATGAAAAAACCTCGGAATTCAAGCTGAAGAAAGAAGCGGGCAAGGCCTATCCGGCCAGGGCGCCGTGGTATCCGAACGCGCCCGCGCTGGCGACCGAGTGGCTCACCAGCGCCATGAACGGCTATCCGTACACCTTGAAGGCGCTGATACTGTGGAGCTGCAATCCCGTCTACGGCATCACGGGCTTGCGCGCGCAGATCGGCAAGGAACTGGCCGATCCGAAGAAGATTCCCCTGATCGTCGCCATCGACCCCTTCATCAATGAAAGCTCGGCGTTTGCCGACTATCTGCTGCCCGATACCTTGCTGTATGAAAGCTGGGGCTGGGCCGGCGCTTGGGGCGGCATGCCCGTCAAAATGAGCACGGCGCGCTGGCCCGTGGTCGAACCGCGCGTGCAAAAAACGCTCGACGGCCAGACCATCTGCATGGAATCGTTCTTCATCGCGCTGGCAAAAACGATGGCCTTGCCCGGCTTCGGCCCGGACGCCCTGCAAGACATGGATGGCCAGCGCTTCCCCCTGCAGCGCGCGGAAGACTGGTATCTGCGCGGCGGCGCCAACATCGCCTGGCAAGGAAAAACGTCCGTGCCTGACGCAAGCGACGACGATATCGACCTGTCCGGCGTGGCGCGCATCCGTTCCGAACTGGAGCGCACCCTGAAGCCGGAAGAGTGGCGCAAGGTGGCCTTCATGCTGGCGCGGGGAGGGCGCTACCAGAGCTATGGCGAGATGTTCGGCCTGCGCCTGCCGCCACCCGTGAATGCCAAGGCGCCGGCAGTTCCCGTGCCGGTGGCCGATGAAACGCCGTATCCGCAGGACTGGTCCACGCACCGCTATCTGAAACCGATGATGCTGTACAACGAGGGCCTGGGTGTGAGCAAGAACAGCTTGAGCGGCAAGCGTTTCCCCGGTACGCCCGCGTGGCGGGTGGCGGCGTTTGCCGATGGCACGCCCGTGCGCAAGGCCTATCCGGCCAGCGAATGGCCTTTCGAGCTGATCAGCTTTAAATCGGCGCTGCAAAACTCGTACAGCATCGGCGCGCGGCGCTTGCGCGGCATCCATCCGGACAACCCGGTCGCCGTGCACCCCGACGATGCGGCCCGCTTGAAGCTGCAAAATGGCGATGAAATTTATTTGGAAACGCCGGGCGGCAAGGCCAGGGCCACGGTGATGCTGCGCCACGGCGTGCAGCGGGGTGTGATCGCCGTCGAACATGGTTTCGGCCACAAGGAACACGGTGCGCGCGCCCACCGCATCGGCAAGCTGCGCCAGCCCGACGAACCGGCCATCGGCGCGGGCATCAACTTGAACGACCTGGGATTGACGGACCCGAGCCGCGGCGACAAGAACGTGTTTGTCGATCCCGTCTCGGGCACGGCGGTGCGGCAGGGGCTGCCGGCGCGCATCGTGCGGACTTAGATTTGTCCACTAGTTGGTAGGTCGGATTAGCGTAGCGTAATCCGACAGACAGCCTAAATTGCCCCACCTGCCATCAGCAGCCGGGCTACCTCGGCTGCTGAATGCAGGCCCAGTTTTTCCATCGTGTTATGGCGGTGCACCTGCACCGTCTTGTCGCTGATGCCCAGCTCGCGGGCGATGACTTTCGACGCTTTGCCTTCGGCCATCAAGAGCGCCACTTCGCGTTCGCGCGCCGTCAATGTCGCCAATACTGCCTGTGCCGTATTGGTGCTGGCGGCGCTGCGGCTTTCTTCCACGCTGCGGGCCACGGCGCGCGAGACGGCGTCCAGCAGCACCTGATCCTTGCACGGCTTTTCCAGAAAGTCGCAAGCGCCCGCCTTCATCGTCTGCACGGCCATGGCCAGGTCGCCGTGGCCGCTGAGGAAAATCACGGGTAGCGCAATGGCATGGCGTGATAGTTCCTGCTGCAGTTCCAGCCCGCTCATCAAGGGCATGCGCACGTCGAGCAGCAAGCAGCCCGGCGCATGGCCATCATAGCGCTGCAGGAAATCGCGCGCCGATTCGAACGTCTGCACTTTCCAGCCGGCCGAATCGAACAGATAGGCCAGCGAGCGGCGCATGGCGGCGTCGTCGTCGACGACAAAGATGATCGCATCGCTTTCATTCATGGTGTTTCCTTGTTTGCTTCTATGCCGGTATCTTCAGGCAGGCGGAACCAGACCGTCAAGCCTGGCGCATCGGCATTGGCGTGCGCCGACAGGCTGCCGCCGAACGATTCGATGATGCTTTTGCTGAGCGACATGCCCAGGCCCAGGCCTTCGGCCTTGGTGGTAAAGAACGGTTCGAACAATCGCGCCATCTGCGCCGTTGGCAAGCCGCATCCCGCGTCGCGTACGGCCACCGTGCAGGCGCCGTTTTCACGGTGCAGCAGCACGCCGATGGGCTGCTGCGGATTGCCGTTTTCCACCTGCGCATCGAGCGCATTTTTCAGCAGATTGAGCAGCACCTGCTGCACTTGCTGCGGGTCGGCCAGCACGCGCGCGTCAAGATTGCTGCCTTCGTGGTTCCAGCTGATATGGGCGTGCGGATGGGCTGCGCGGAACAGTGCCACGGCTTGCTCCACGGCGCCGGCCAGGGCGAAGGCCGTGCTGTGGGCGGGACGTTTTTGCGCCATGGCGCGGATGTGCCGGATGATGGCGCCCGCGCGCTCGCTTTGCGTGGCGATTTCCTGCGCCCCATCGAGCAGGGGCGCCGCGTCGAGCCGGCCCGCCGTGATGCGGCGCGCCATGCCGCGCGCGAAATTGCCGATGGCCGCCAGCGGCTGGTTCAATTCGTGCGCGATGGCGCTGGCCATCTCCCCCAAAATCGCCAGGCGCGCCGTGTGGTCGAGCGTGGCCTGGCGCTGGCGCGCCTGCTCTTCCAGCGCGCGCTGCTGGTGCTGCGCCGCGCGCAATTGCTCCGTGCGCCGGCTGACCAGGTATTCCACGCGCACCGTGTGCACGGCCCAGGCGACCAGCAGGGCCAGCACGAGCAGCATCCAACCCCAGTAGCGGCGCAGCGCCGTCTCGAACGTCAGCTTGTCCAGGTAGGCGTAAGGGCCGATGCGCAAGTCGCGGAACAGTTCATCGACGATCTGGTAATCGCTGGGCACCGTCCAGCTATAACCCTCGGCCGTGCGCGGCATGGCCAGCAGGGCCTGCGCCACTTTTTTCGCCAGCGCGGGCGGCGTCTGGCGCAGGGCCACGAAGGGCCAGTCCGGATACAGGCGCGACGAGCTGGCACAGCGAAAGCCGGGAATCGGGCGCGTGGTGATCACGCGCAGTTCCTCGGCCCGCACTTCGCCGCGCGCCACCATTTGTTCCAGCAAACAGGTGCGCACGATGCCCGCATCCATGTGCCCGGCCCGTACGGCGTCGACGATCTGCTGCGAGGGAAAACCGCTGTAGCGCAGGCTGGCAAAATCGTGCGTGGGATCGATGCCCGCTTCGCGCAGTTCGCGCGCGGCGATCTGGTAGCCGCCAAAGGCGTCGGGCGCCACGGCCATCACGTTCTTGCCCGCAAGGTCGGCCAGGTCATGCAGCGGCGACGCGCTGCGCACGACGATGGCCGAACCGATGGCCTGGCGCGGCGAGTCCGTCCACGGCGATTCCAGCGTGGCGATGCGGCTGGCGCCGTCGCTGTGTTCGAGCGCCACGTAATGGCCGCTGCTGGTGATGGCAAAGGCGATCGTTTGAGACTGCACGGCGCGCGTCAGGCCCGCCTGGTCGTAATCGGCCAGGATGAAACGGATGCCGGGAATGCTGGCCTGCAGATGGCGCGTCACATACGACCAGTCCTGCTGCACGGCGTCGCCGCCCTTGTAGGCCAGCACGCCAATGCGGACCTCTGGCAGTGCGTCATCCGCTTGCGCGCCGTGCAGACACAGCGCCGCCAACGCGAACAGTAAAAAACGCACTAAAACATGCTGCGCTGTGCCGAACGCGCATCGCCGAACAGGTCCAGCAGCAGTTTCTTGATGGGGGCGGGCAGCGGCGCATCCGCGATTTTCGCGCCGTCATACCAGACGTGCGTCGCTTCCCCGGCCATTGCCAAACGGCGCGCCAGGGTGATGCGGCAGGGGACGATGTGCAGCTTGTAGTGGGTGAAGACGTGGACGATGGGCAGCAACCGTTCCTGCGATTCGATTTCGCCGAACGGCGCCACGGCGCGCGCCAGCGCATCCTGGTCGATGGCACGAGGAGAGTCTTCATTGGCCAGCACGTGGCCATCGAGTTCGGGTAGCGACAGCAGGCCGCCCCAGATGCCCGAGCCGGGACGCTGCTCCAGCAGCACCTGGCCATCGTCGATGACGACCAGCATGACGGCGTGTTTTTCCGGGCTGGTTTTCTTCGGTTTGCGCACAGGCAGATCCTTGGTGCGGCCCGTGGCGTAGGCCACGCAGCGCGGCTGCAAGGGGCAGCGGCCGCAATCGGGGCTGCTGCGCGTGCACAGGGTGGCGCCAAAGTCCATCAGGCCTTGCGTATAGGCTTCGATGCCCGTCTCAGGCAGCAGTGCTTCGGCGCGGCGCCACATGGCTTCCTCGACCCGTTTTTCGCCTGGATAGGCGTCGATGCCGAATGTGCGCGCGAACACGCGCTTGACGTTGCCGTCCATGATGGCCGCGCGCGTGCCGCTGGAAAACGCGGAAATGGCGGCGGCCGTCGAGCGGCCGATGCCGGGCAGGTCGGCCAGCAGGGCCGGGTCGCTGGGGAACACGCCGTCGTATTCGGCCACCACGCGCTGCGCGCACTTGTGCAGGTTGCGCGCCCGCGTGTAGTAGCCAAGGCCGCTCCACTGCGCCATCACGTCTTCGACAGGCGCGCTAGCAAGGTCGCGCAGGGTGGGGAAGCGTTCGAGGAAGCGCGCGTAGTAGCCGAGCACGGCGGTGACCTGCGTTTGCTGCAGCATGATTTCGGACAGCCAGATCAGGTAGGCGTCGCGCGTGTTTTGCCAGGGCAGCGCGTGGCGGCCATGCTGCTTTTGCCAGGCGATGACGGTGGCGGAAAAAGTCGGGTCGATATAGTCTTCAAAAGACGCCGCGCCCGTGGCGGGCGAGAGCGGATGCAGCAAACGTTTCATGCAGGGTTCCAGTATTCTGTTGTCTATGTTGCGCTGGCCGCGCGCAAGGCAGCCAGCAATTGCGCCAGCTGCGCCTTGTCGCGTTCGAGCGCCGCCAGGCTGGCCTCGAAGCCGGCGATTTTCTGTTCCAGGCTGCCCGTGGCGTCATGGATGCGCTGGATCGAGGCGAAGCGCAGTTTCAGTTGTTCCTTGTACTCGACGATCTGCGCTTCGAGCGGCGCCATGATGACCTTCAGCCAGGCGCTGGCGTCGTCATTGGCATTGGTGAAACTGCGGCGCACGCGCGAGGCGATGGTGTCGAAGAATTTTTCCATCAGCACGACGCGGCTGGTGGTGAGCAGGGTCGCCGTGCCGAACTGCTTATGGTAGACGGCTTCGATGTCGGCGATCTCCTGGCGGTAGCGGGCCAGTGAAAACGGCATCGGCAAGGCCAGCGCCAGGCCATGTTCGGAAGCGAATTTGCGGTACATCACGTTCATCATTTCCGTGATCTCGGCCGTCTTGCCTTCCGAGCGGTCCAGGTTGCTGGCGATGCGCTCGAAATACTGGCGCACGGCTTCGCGCAGGCCCGTGAAAAAGCGGCTGCGCTGCATGGCGGCGCGTACGCCGTCGATATCGTCGCGCACGATGTCCATGCCCAGGCTTGTGTACAGTTCCGTCGACAGGCGGGTAAACACGGCGCGCGTCGCTTGCAGCTTGAACAGGCTGCTGTCGAATTCCTTCTTCTCGATGTCGATGCGCCGCATCATGTGCGCGATCACGCTCTGGTTCTTGCCGCGCAGGCTGTGCAGCTCGTGCAGCTGCTCGGCGATGCCGCGCGCGCGGGCCGCCGCCTGCACCTGCTGCGCCGCTTCGATGGCATCCAGGTCGAACGCCAGCTGGCGCCGGATGATGTCCTTGCGTGCGGGGATCAGCTCCTCGAACAGGGCCGTCTCCAGCGGCAGCAAGCGGCTCTTTTCCAGCAGCGCCGCATCGTCGTTGATCTTGCCCACCAGGGCCTTTTGCGCCGAGACGGGGAACACCTGGCTCGCGTCCAGTGTCAGCAGATGCGCCACGCTGGCCTGCTGGCGCTCGATCGCTTGCGCCACCTCGGCATCGCCGCGCAATTCGTCCCACATGCTGTCGATCTTGTTGAGCACCACCAGGCGCCCCGCGCCGGCGCCGATATGGTTGCGCCATACCTCGATATCGCTGCGCGTGACGCCCGTGTCGGCCGCCAGGATGAACAGCACCGCGTGCGCATTCGGGATCAGGTTCAGGGTCAGTTCCGGCTCCGTGCCGATGGCGTTCAGGCCCGGCGTGTCGAGGATGACCAGGCCCTGTTTCAGCAGCGGATGGGGGAAGTTGATGATGGCGTGGCGCCACATGGAGATTTCCACCTGGCCGTCCTCGTCGAGCATGGCGGGGGCATCCGCATCGTCGGCGTCATACAGGCCGTAGCGCGCCGCTTCTTCCACGCTGACTTTTTTCGTCAGGCTGACCTGGCGGATCGCTTCCTGCATGTCGCCGCCCGCCTCGATGTTCAGGGGCAGGACGGTCCAGGCGGCGGGCAGCTCGCGGTAGTCGCTGGTCGACAGGTTCTGCGCGCGCGTCTCGATGGGCAGCAGCCGGATCGAGGGCGGCCAGGCCGCGTCGTACAGCAGCTCGGTGGGGCACATGGTGGTGCGGCCCGCGCCCGAAGGCAGGATGCGCTGGCCGTAGCCGGCAAAAAAGATGGCGTTGATCAGCTCGGATTTTCCGCGCGAGAATTCCGCCACGAAGGCAACGGATAAACGGTCGTCGAGCAGGCGGGAACCACAGCGCGCCAGGCGCAGCGCGGAGGCGCCGTCGACCAGGCCCGCCGCGCTGGCGGCTTGCCGGTATGCCTGCAAGGCGGCCTGCACGTCCTGCCGCCATGCGCTGTATTGTTCCAGGTCTCTGACCATCTGCTCCCCTTTATTTTTGACAGTTCACGCAGTAGAACGTGGAACGCTGCCCCTGCACGATCTGGCGGATAGTCGCGCCGCAGACGCGGCATGGCTTGCCCGCGCGGTTGTACGTGAAATACGTCTGCTGGAAGTAGCCGGACTGGCCGTTCACGCCGATGAAGTCGCGCAGGGTGCTGCCACCTTGCACGATGGCTTCGGCCAGTACGTCGCGGATCGCTTGCGCCAGTTTCTCATAGCGGGCCAGGCCGATGCGCCGGGCTGGCGTCTTCGGGTTGATCCCCGCGCGGAACAGGCTTTCGGAACAATAGATATTGCCCACGCCGACGACGATGTCGCCCGCCATCAGCACCTGCTTGATGCTGGTGCCCTTGTTGCGCGTTTTCTCGAACAGCAGCTGGCCCGTGAAGCCGCCTTCCAGCGGTTCCGTGCCCAGGCCGCGCAGCAGCGCGTGGCCATCCAGCGGGCCGTCGGCATCGTCGTGCCACAGCACGGCGCCGAAGCGGCGCGGGTCCGTCATGCGCAGCACCTGGCTGCCGCCTTGCGCATCTTCCACGACGAGGTCGAAATGGTCGTGCTTTTGCGCTTGCGTCCCCGTCGGCAGCACGCGCAAATGGCCCGACATGCCCAGGTGGATGATCAGGGTGCCGTGGCGGAAGTGGATCAGCAGGTATTTGCCGCGCCGCCCCGTCAGGCCGATGGTTTGCCCGGACAATTGCTCGCCCAGGGCAGGGGGAAAGGGCCAGCGCAGGCCGTCGCGGCGCAGCACGACGGAGCGTACGGCGCGCCCTTCCAGGTGGGGCGCGACACCGCGCCGTGTGACTTCGACTTCTGGCAATTCTGGCATAGGGCTCGAATGGTTGAAAACCGGATAAAAAACAGGCGGGTTGCCGGCCGAGGGCTGGCCCTGGCAGGCCACGCCGCCACGACGTATATATTTCGTTACATACGTGAAGTACGCGATAGCCGCGTTGGGCGTAGAATCAAACTTTGCCGTTTAGCCAGGATCAGCCTTTGAAAAACGCTTTCGCCATTGTAACCTTGTCCGCCCTGATGGCCACGCATGCCATGGCACAGACCCCTGTCGCCCCTGCCGATGCCGCGACCAGCCCCTCTGCGGCCGCGCCCGTCGCGCCGCAGGAAGAGGGCGCAGAGTCCAAGGTGGACGCCAAGGCGGAGGGTTTGCCCAAGGTCGAATTGAGCAGCGACCTGCTGTACAAGCTGACCCGCGCCGAAATGGAATTCAAGAGCGGCCAGTGGCAAGGGCCGTACGTGACGATGATGGTGGCGGCGCAGCAGACGCGCGACCCGCGCCTGGCGCGCCGCGCTTCCGAAATGGCGCTGGCCGCCAAGCAGGGCGGCGAAGCGCTGGCGGCCATCCGCCTGTGGCGCGAGCTGGCGCCCGAATCGGACGAGGCAACGCAGTTCTTCCTCGGCTTCGTCGTATTGACGGACAAGATCGAGGAAGCGGAACCGATCTTCGCCGAGCGCCTGGCCAATGCGCCGGGTGGCGCACGGGGCGTGGCCCTGTTCCAGATGCAGCAGATTTTGTCGCGCTCGAATGACAAGCTGTATGCCTATTCGATGGTGACGCGCCTGGTGCAGCCTTACCTGGACATGTTTGAAGCGCACCTGGTGCTGGCGCAGGGCGCCTTGTCGATCGGCGAGCGTGAACGCGCCATCGGCGAAGCGAACAAGGCGCTGGCGATCAAGCCGAACTCCGAGCTGGCCGCGCTGACCCTGGCGCAGGTGACGGGCGAACCCGAGGCGGCAAACAAGGTGCTGGCCACGTTCCTGCAAAAGAATCCGGACGCCGTCGAAGTGCGCGGCGCGTACGCGCGCCTGCTGGTCGAGCAAAAGCAGCTGGAGCCGGCGCGCGAGCAGTTCCTGCTGCTGCTGAAAAGCCAGCCCGATAACGTGGGCGCCCTGTATGCGCTCGGCATCGTGGCGCTGCAGCTGGAAGACACCAAGGGCGCGGAGCAGTACTTCAAGCGCTTCCTGGCCGTGCTCGAAAAATCCCCTGGCGACACGCGCGATCCGTTCAAGGCCCTGATGATACTGTCGCAGATCGCCGAGACGCGCGGCGACACGGCGGGCGCCATCGCCTGGTTGGACAAGGTCGACAACAGCGCGTCGGCCGGCTATGTCGAGGCGCGCTTGCGCCGCGCCCAGCTGATCGCCCGTGGCGGCAATCTCGATGCGGCGCGCAAGGCGCTGACGGAAATCGAGACGGACGATCCGGCAAGCCAGGCGCAGGTGCTGCTGGTCGACGCGCAATTCCTGCGCGATGCCGGCTACGTGCAAAGCGCGTACACGGTGATGGAAAACGCCTTGCTGCGCTTCCCCGACAATCCGGAACTGCTGTACGACTACGCCTTGCTGGCCGAACGTCTGGACAAGTTCGAGCTGATGGAAGCGAGCTTGCGCCGCGTGATGGCGCTGGCGCCCGACAACCAGCACGCATACAACGCGCTCGGTTATTCGCTGGCCGAACGGGGCCTGCGCCTGGAGGAAGCCCATGCGCTGATCGAGAAAGCCTTGCAGATGGCGCCGGGCGACCCGTTCATCATGGACAGCATGGGCTGGGTGCAGTTCCGCATGGGTAACCTGGCCGCCGCGGAAAACGCGCTGCGCCGCGCCTATGCCGTGCGCAGCGATCCGGAAATCGCCGTCCACCTCGGCGAAGTGCTGTGGCAGAAGGGCGACAAGGCCGAAGCGCAAAAGTTGTGGCGCGAAGCGCAAGGCAAGGACCCGAAAAACGATGCGTTGAAAAGTACCTTGGCGCGCTTGAATGTCAGTTTGTAGCGCAATGTTAACTAAAATCAGGGGTCAGACCCGCCGGGGGAATGCTTTCCAGTGGAACGCATTCCGATCCCGTAGGGACTGACCCCAGCTTTACGCTGCTGGTTCTTTATAATTCCCATGCCAAAAAACCTCTTTGCTCTCACCGCCCTTTGCCTGTCCCTCTCGGCCTGCTCGACCCTGACTTCCCCCTTTTCGTCCGGCGCCGCACCCTCCGCTCAAACCGTCGCACCCTACCGCGAACAGGTCGAACTGACGGGGCGCCTGAACGTCGTGTACCAGAAGGATGACAAGCCCGAATCGGCCACCGTCAATTTCAACTGGCAGCAGACGGCGCAGCGCACGGACGTGACCCTGTATTCGCCCGTCGGCAGCACCCTGGCGACGATCGCCGTCACGCCGCAGCAAGCCGTGTTGACGCAAAGCGGCAAGGCGCCGCGCAGCGCGCCGGACGTCGATACCCTGAGCGCGCAGATGCTGGGCTGGTCCTTGCCCGTGTCGGGCTTGCGCGACTGGCTGCAAGGCCATGCCGTGGGCGCCGACGGCAAGCGTTTCGTCGCTTCCCCGGCCAATGACAGCGTCACGACGAAAGACGGCTGGCGCTTGCGCTATGTGTCGTGGCAAGAAGTAGGGCAAAATGCGGCCGACAATACACCGGGCGCCTTGCCCCAACCGCGGCGTATCGATGCCGAACGCAATGCCAGCGCGCAGGCCGATGCCGTGTCGCTGCGCATCGTGCTCGATCCCGCTCCATCGGCTCAAGCACAATGACGTTGACGACCCTGAATAACTGCCCGGCCCCGGCCAAGCTGAACCTCTTTTTGCACGTCAACGGCCGCCGCGCCGACGGCTACCATCTGCTGCAGACGGTGTTCCAGTTGCTCGACCATGGCGACACCCTGCACTTCGCGCTGCGCGACGACACGCTGATCCGCCGCGTGACGGCGCTCGCCGGCGTGCCGGAGGAGCAGGACCTGATCATCCGCGCCGCCAGGCTGCTGCAGGCGGAAGTGCTGCGCCGTACTGGCGCCTTGCCGCGCGGCGTCGATATCGCCATCGACAAGGTGCTGCCCATGGGCGGCGGGCTCGGCGGCGGTTCGTCCGACGCGGCGACGGCCCTGATGGCCTTGAACCGCCTGTGGCAGGCGGGGTTGACGCGCGAGGAATTGATGGCGCTGGGCTTGCCGCTGGGCGCCGATATCCCGTTTTTCATCTTTGGCGAGAATGCCTTTGCCGAAGGCGTGGGCGAAGCCCTGCAACCCGTCGCCACGCCCGAGTGCTGGTATGTCGTGATCGAGCCGGGCGTGCAAGTACCGACCGCCGCAATTTTTTGCGCGGAAGGCTTGACGAGAAATACCGAACCCGTCACAATAGCGGACTTTTCCAGGTACCTCGCAGAAGGAAACGATGCGGGCGGGTTTGGTAAGAATGATTTACAGCAAGTAGCATGCAGTCTTTTCAAGCCGGTAGCAGATGCGGTAGAATGGCTGGGTGCTTACGGTGAGGCCAGGATGACTGGTTCCGGTGCTTGTGTGTTTGGTACGTTTGGCAGTCAGGAAGAAGCGGATGCGGTGCTCAGAAATGTGCCACCAGTCTGGATCGCCTGGAAGGCAAAAGCGCTGGATCGCCACCCGATGCTCACCATGTTGTAGAGAGCAAAAAAAGATTTTGCTTAGCGTCAAATAGTCGGTATAATACTGGCCAACATGACGGCAAGCAGTCAGTAACGTAGGGGAATCGCCAAGCTGGTTAAGGCACTGGATTTTGATTCCAGCATGCGAAGGTTCGAATCCTTCTTCCCCTGCCACCCTTTCACCGTAGTCTGTCGATGCGAAGTTGGCGTCCAGTGCGGGAAAAAGCAGATGTGTCGCCACGCGGCATATTCTAAACAATGACTGACCGGGCCTATGCCCGGTTAGTGCTTTTCAAGACTTCTATATCACCTCTTGGGACTCCCATGGCTTACGAAAACCTGATGGTTTTTACCGGCAACGCGAATCCAGCGTTGGCAGAGGGGGTCGCAAAAAACCTCGGCATCCCTCTCGGTAAAGCAAACGTTTCGAAATTCTCCGACGGCGAAGTAATGGTCGAGATTAACGAAAACGTACGCGGCAAGGATGTTTTTGTTTTGCAATCCACCTGTGCTCCAACCAACGACAGCCTGATGGAAATCATGCTGATGGTTGATGCCTTGAAACGTGCTTCCGCTGGCCGCATCACCGCCGCGATTCCTTACTTTGGCTACGCCCGCCAAGACCGTCGTCCACGCTCCGCGCGTGTGGCGATTTCGGCCAAGGTGGTGGCGAACATGCTGGAAGAAGCCGGTGTCGAGCGCGTCCTGATCATGGACTTGCACGCTGACCAGATTCAAGGTTTCTTCGATATCCCAGTCGACAATATTTACGCTTCGCCAATTTTGCTGGGCGACCTGCAAAAGAAAAACTACCAGGATCTGCTGGTAGTGTCGCCGGACGTCGGCGGTGTGGTACGTGCGCGCGCCCTGGCAAAACGCCTGGGCTGCGACCTGGCCATCATCGACAAGCGTCGTCCAAAAGCGAACGTGTCCGAAGTGATGAACATCATCGGTGAAGTCGAAGGCCGCAACTGCGTGATCATGGATGACATGGTCGACACGGCAGGCACCCTGACCAAGGCTGCCGAAGTGCTCAAAGAGCGCGGCGCGAAAAAAGTCGTGGCGTATTGCACGCACGCGGTGCTGTCGGGCCCGGCGATCGACCGTATTTCGGCTTCGCCACTCGATGAGCTGGTCGTGACCGATACGATCCCCCTGTCCGAAGCGGCCCTGGCCTGCGGCAAGATCCGTCAATTGACGTGCGCGCCTTTGCTGGCCGAGACGTTCAAGCGCATCATCAAGGGCGATTCGGTTATTTCCCTCTTTATCGATTAATTCGATAATAGAAACAGACGTATGCCTGCGGCGCGACCGGCTTTTTGCCTGTTGCGCCGCAGTGTTTTAATTTTCGGGGTGTTTTGCACCCCATTTTCGAGGATTCCTGGTCGCGGGTATCCTCATAACACAAGGCGCAAGCCTTGTTCTTCTTGGAGTTTCACATGAAAGTTATCGCATTTAAACGCGAATTGCAAGGTTCCGGAGCGAGCCGCCGCCTGCGCATTTCCGGCCAAACCCCTGGTATCGTCTACGGTGGCGCTGAAGCCCCTGTGCTGATCTCGCTGGATCACAACGCCCTGTACCACGCGTTGAAAAAAGAAGTGTTCCACTCGTCGATCCTGGATCTGGAAATCGACGGCGTTTCCCAGCAAGTTCTGTTGCGCGACTTCCAAGTCCACGCATACAAACAACTGGTTCTGCACGCTGACTTCCAGCGCGTTGACGCATCGCAGCCTATCCACGTGAAAGTGGCTCTGCACTTCATCAACGCTGACGTTTCCCCGGCAGTCAAACTGCACGGCGCGACCATCAGCCACGTTGCCAATGAAATCGAAGTCGCTTGCCTGCCAGGCAAACTGCCAGAATTCATCAACGTTGACCTGTCGAACATCGACGTTGGTCACTCGCTGCACGTAGGCGACCTGGTTCTGCCAGCTGGCGTGACCGCTGTCACCCACGGCGCCAACCTGACCATCGCTACCGCTTCGGTACCGGCTGGCCACGTTGCTGCTGAAGCCGCTGCTGCTGAAGTTGTTGCTGACAAGAAGTAATTTTTGCCGCCGCAGCAATGCGGTAGTCGCAAGGAAAAACCCGCCAGGTTCGCCGCGCGGGTTTTTTTCTGCCTGTTTTCACCGATAATGCTTTCTTTTACATTGCAGACACAGCCATGCCCATACGCCTGATCGTCGGCCTCGGCAACCCGGGACCCGAATACGAACAAACCCGCCACAATGCCGGCTTCTGGCTGGTGGACAATCTTGCCAACAGCTTGCCCGGCACGCGCTTGCAGCGCGATTCGCGCTACAACGCCATGCTGGCCAAGAGCTCCATCGGCGGCAACGAAGTCTGGCTGCTCGAACCGCTGACCTTCATGAACCGCTCGGGCCAGTCCGTGGGTGCGCTGGCGCGTTTCTTCAAGATCGCCGCCGATGAAGTGCTCGTCGTGCACGACGAACTCGACCTGATGCCCGGTATCGCGCGCCTGAAAAAGGGCGGCTCGGCCGGCGGCCACAATGGCTTGAAGGACATCACGGCTGCGCTGGGCACGCAGGACTACTGGCGCTTGCGCCTGGGCATCGGCCACCCGCGCACCCTGAGCCTGCAGCAGCAGGTGGCCGACTTCGTGCTGCACCGTCCGCGCCGCGAAGACCAGGAGCTGATCGAGCAAGCCATCGACAAATCCTTGCAGGTGATGCCGCAGATCGTCGAAGGCAAGTTCGAAGCGGCCACCATGAAGCTGCATACCGTCTAGTTATTTCCCCGCCTTGCCGAAGCCGGCCATGATGGTTTTCGCCATCTGCTGCTGGCTGGCTTGCGCGCTGCTGCCTTCACCCGCGTTGGCGGCAATCAGCAAGCCGTCGCCGCTGCCGGGCGCCAGCGCGATCAACGCGTGCCAGTAGCCGTTCGAGCCCAGGTGCGTGAGCACTCGCTGCGGCGCCTGCGGCGGGAAGTGCATCACGCCCCAGCCCAACGCCGCATTCGTGTCGCCCTGCGCCGTGTGCAGCAAGACATACGTTTCCTGTTTCAGCAGCTTGCCCTTGCCTTGCTCGCCATGCAGTTGATCGAGTGCAAACTTGGCCCAGTCAGCCATGCTCAGGTGAATCTCCCCATCGGGCGCCATCATCAGCGGATTGCTGGCCATCAGGCCGGCAATCGGCTTGTTTTCCTTGTGCCCCAGATTCTGCCCGCGCACGGTGGGGCCGAACGCGGCCTGCATGCCGAGCGGGCCGAACACTTCGGCTTGCATCAATTCTTCATACGTCTTGCCCGTGGTCTTTTCCGCGATGGCGGCGGCGATCATGGCGCCGCTGTTCGAATAATGCGATTCGCCGCGCGGCGGGGCCACCGGAGCGTCGGCCAGCGCGCGCTGCGCGTATTCCTGGCGCAGCAGCGGCAAGGGGCGCGTGTCCGCGTATGTGGATTCGATCCATGCCTCATCCGGATTGGGCGGCAGGCCGGCGCGGTGCGACAGCAGATCCATCAGGTTGACGTCGCGGTACTCGGCGCGCATGCCGCCGGCCAGCGCGGGCAACATGCTTGACAGTGGCGTATCCCATGACAGCACGCCCCGTTCCACCAGCCGCGCGATCAGGGTCACCGTCATGGCCTTGCCGTCGGAGCCGATATTCCACACGTCGTTGGCGCGCACGGCGTCGTGGCCGTCATTGGCGCGCACACCCGCCTGCGCCTGCGCATCGATCTTGCCGTCGCGAATCACGAGTATGGCCATGGCCGGCACGCTCTTGTCGGCCAGCGCCTGTTGCAGCATGGCGTTCAAGTCATGGGCGCGGGCGCCCCCGCTGAGCAAAAAGGCGGTGCTGCAAACGAGCGAGGCAAGCAGGGTTTTCATGGTGTCTCCAGTCGATAGGGGTGGGTGAATATGTTAAAATGGTCGCAAAACATGATTTAATTATTGTTTTACGATAATTTATTCTAACGGCACTAGCCGCTTTCGTATACTTTTCTTTTAACTATGAAAAAAAATCAGACGGCGCCCGCGGCGCTGAGCCGGCGCGTGCGTTACGGCGTTTCGGGATTCTTTCTGCTGTACCTGCTGCTGACGGTGCTGGGCTGGCTGGCGCCCGCGCCGGCCGTGCAGGGAGCCGTGGGCGGCGCCGGCATGTATGAACTGTTGCTGCAATTGCAGAGCCAGCCGTTCGAGCGCCTGGCCGCCATGCCCTTGTGGCAGCGGGGACTGGGCCTGGCGCTGGCCTTGCCGGCCTTGTGCGTGCTGGGCGACGCCGTGCGCCAGCTGGCCGCGGTCTTGCGCCAGTTCGAGCAGGGCGTGTTCTTTACGCCGCAGGTGGCGCGGCACTTTCGCCGTTTCGCCGGCGGCTTGCTGTTGGGAACGGTGCTGACTTTGCTGGAACCGACCGTGCGCGGCATGCTGTTCGGCTTGCTGGAAGAGGGAACGGGCCAGTTGCGCGTGGTCATCGATATCACGGGCGGCGACCTGTGGACCTTGCTGCTGTGCTCCGTGTTCTTTGCGCTGGCGCAAATCCTCCATGAAGGCCAGCGCCTGGCCGATGAAAACAGCGGGTTCATCTGATGGGTATCGTCGTGCGCCTCGATCTGGTACTGGCCAGGAAAAAAGTGAAATCGAAGGAACTGGCGGCCTTTATCGGCATTACGGAACAGAATTTATCCCTCTTAAAATCGGGCAAGGTGCGCGGCGTGCGTTTCGATACCCTGTCGAAAATTTGCGAGATGCTCGAATGCCAGCCCGGCGACATCCTGGAATTCGATGCGTCGCAGCCGGACGACGGGGATGGCGACAGTTAGCGGCACAGAGGGCGGTTTTTTTGAAGAGTAGGGTGCATAGAGGTACAATTGACCCTTACGAGCATTTATACAGCAAGATTATCCAGAAAACGCCTGTACAGGCCGTTTTTGCACCAGCCGCTTGCCGGCAATATTGATTAATTAAAGGTTTTCCATGAGTCTCCAATGCGGTATCGTCGGCTTGCCGAATGTCGGCAAGTCCACCCTGTTCAATGCACTGACGAAAGCCGGCATCCCGGCTGAAAACTATCCGTTCTGCACCATCGAGCCGAACGTCGGCGTCGTTGAAGTGCCGGATCCGCGCATGGATGCGCTGGCCGCCATCGTCAAGCCGGAACGCATGGTCAACGCCATCGTGGAATTCGTCGACATCGCCGGCCTGGTGGCTGGCGCATCGAAGGGCGAGGGCCTGGGCAACCAGTTCCTGTCGCACATCCGCGAAACGGACGCCATCGTCAACGTCGTGCGCTGCTTCGAAGATGACAACGTCATCCACGTGGCCGGCAAGATCAACCCGCTCGACGATATCGAAGTCATCCAGACCGAACTGGCGCTGGCCGACATGGGCACCGTGGAAAAAGCCATCCACCGCGAAAACAAGAAAGCCCGCTCGGGCGACAAGGATGCGGCCAAGCTGCTGGCCATCATGGAACGCATGATGCCGTACTTGAACGATGCGAAACCCGTGCGCGCCATGGGCCTGGACGCCGACGAAATGGAACTGATCAAGCCGCTGTGCCTGATCACGGCCAAGCCGGCCATGTTCGTCGCCAACGTGTCCGATTCGGGTTTCACGGACAACCCGCTGCTGGACCAGCTGACGGCCTATGCGCAATCGCAAAACGCGCCCATCGTCGCCATCTGCGCCGCGCTGGAAGCGGAAATCGCCGACCTGGACGACGCCGACAAGGGCGCTTTCCTGGCAGACATGGGCATGGAAGAGCCAGGCCTGGACCGTCTGATCCGCGCCGGCTACAAGCTGCTGGGCCTGCAAACCTACTTCACGGCAGGCGTGAAGGAAGTGCGCGCCTGGACCGTCCCCGTGGGCGCCACGGCGCCGCAAGCGGCCGGCGTGATCCACACCGACTTCGAACGCGGCTTCATCCGCGCGCAAACCATCGCCTATGACGACTTCATCGCCTACAAGGGCGAAGCGGGCGCCAAGGAAGCGGGCAAGATGCGCGCCGAAGGCAAGGAATACGTGGTCAAGGATGGCGACGTGCTGAACTTCCTGTTCAACGTCTAATTCCCCACCCGCTCCTGTACGGAGCCGCCACGAACCCTGCAAGTCATTGATTTGCAGGGTTTTTTATTGCCTGCATGGCCAAGCCGACATGCGAGATGGTTGCTGCTGTCCTGTTTTTCACTATATAATGAGAATAATTCTCATTTATATTGATGCGTCCGCCAGTCCGCTGGCCATCGACCACAGGAAGGGTATCGTGAGCACCGCCGAGTTAGCGCTTCAGCAGCAAGTCAGCAGTCTGTACACCGATCACCATGGCTGGCTGCGGGGTTTGCTGCGCCGCAAACTCGGCAATGCCTTCGATGCGGCCGACCTGGCGCACGATGTGTACCTGCACCTGATGAAGACGGGCAGGGTGCCGCCGGCAGGGGAGTCGCGCCGCCACCTGACGCAGATCGCCAACGGCATGGTCATCGACCTGTACCGCCGCCGCCAGATCGAGGCCGCCTACCTGGAAGTGCTGGCCCTGGTGCCCGAAGCGCTGGCGCCGTCCGAGGAAGAGCGCGCGCTGGTGATCGAGGCGCTAACGGAAATCGACGCCGTGCTGCTGCAGTTGCCGGCCAAGGCGCGCACCGCCTTGCTGCTGTGCAAGCTCGATGGCCTGAGCTACCGCGACATCGCCGCCGAATTGCAGGTGTCCGTCTCGTCCGTCGAAAAATACATCGCCGCCGGCTTGCTGGCCTGCTACCAGGCCATGCACGCCCAAGGCGCCTGAACCATGGATGTGGTGATTGCACCGGCCATCGTGCAGCAGGCGGCCCATTGGATGGCGCGCCTGTGGTCCGACGACGCCAGCGATGAAGACCAGGCCGATTGCGCCCGCTGGCGCGCCGCCCATCCGCACCACGACCTCGCCTGGCAGCGCCTGCAGGCGTTCGAAGGCAAGCTGCACAGCGTGCCGCGCGACGTGGCCCGCCATGCGCTGCGCGAACCGGCCCCGGCCGCCTACCTGAACCGCCGCCGCGCCCTGAAACTGCTGGCCGTGCTGCTGCCCGTGGGCGGCATGGCGTATATGCTGCGCGGCACGGATGCCTGGCAAGTGGCTACGGCAGGGCATGGCACGGCCACGGGCGAGATCCGCGAGATTACCTTGCCGGACGGCACGCGCGTGATGCTCGCTTCCGCTTCCTCCATCGACGTGCGCTTCAGCGCCAGCGAGCGCTTGCTGATCCTGCGCAGCGGCGAAATCCTCGTCACGACGGCGCATGATCCCGACCCGGCGCGGCGGCCTTTCCGCGTGCAGGGCCGCCATGGCACGGTGCAGGCGCTGGGTACGCGTTTTACTTTACGGCAAGACGAATACACGTCGCGCGTGGCCGTCTTCGAGGGCGCCGTCGAAGTGCGCCTCGCGCATGCGCCTGGCCGCCCCGTGCGCCTCGACACGGGCTACAGTGCCATCTTCTCGGCTGACATCGTGCAGTCAGGCGCACCCGCGTCCGCCAGCGCCGCGGCCTGGGCCAAGGGCGTGCTGGTGGCCGACAATATGCGCCTGGACGACCTGCTTGCGGAACTGGCCCGCTACCGCCCAGGCCTGCTGCGCTGCGACCCGGTGGTGGCCAGTCTCACCGTCAACGGCGTGTTTTCCTTGCGCGACACGGACCGCGCGCTGCACAACCTGGCGCTGGCCTTGCCCGTGCAAATCGTTGCGCGCACGCGCTACTGGGTGACGGTCCAGGCCGCTGCCTGACAATTTCGCGGACCCGATTGAGGGTTTTGCATTCTCGTTCGGGATATAGGGTGAGAGCCACCCTTATCCATTGAATTTATGCACGCTTTTTCCCGTTTTTCCCATGAGTAGCCCAAGCCGCCAAGTCGGCCCGATCAGCCGGATACTGCAGCCCATCCGCGCACGTTTAATCGCCGCCGCCGTGCTGGCCGGCACGGGTTCCATGCTGACCCTGGTGCCGCTGGCCGGCATCGCGCAGATCGCGCGCATCGCCCTGAACCCCGCGCTGGCGCGGGGCGATATGTGGCAAATCATCATCGCCAGCGTCGCCTGCCTGTTTGCCGGCATGGCCCTGATCACGCTGGGCGAGCTGGCCGCCCACCTGGCCGACAACCGCCTCACCCATCAATTGCGCCTGCAGGCCGTGCAGCGCCTGGGACAGGTGCCGCTGGGCTGGTTCACCAGCCGCGCCTCGGGCGAGGTCAAGCAGGCGATGCAGGACGACATCAATACCCTGCACAGCCTCACCGCGCACTTCTATACGACGACGGGGCGCGCCGTGGGCGCCATCGCCATCTCCGTCATTTACTTGTTCGCCATGGACTGGCGCCTGGCCCTCATCGCCATCCTGCCATTTCCCGGCTTCTTCCTGTTCTTCGGCCGCGCCATGAAGGCCAGCAGCGGCAATATGGAGCAATTTGCCGCAGGCATGGGACGCATCAACAATGCCGTAGTGGAATTCGTCAACGGCATTCCCGTGGTCAAGGCCTTTGGCGCCACGGGCCGCGCGCACGGCAGCTACCGCGCCGCCGTCGATGCGTTTGCGGATGCCTTTGCCGCGTTTACGCGCCCCCTGGTCGGTTCGATGGCGAATGCCAACGCGCTGATCGCGCCCGTCGCCGTGCTGGGCGTGGTGGTGCTTGCCGGCACCGTTTTCGTGGCGCTGAAGGCGATGGCGCCTATCGACATCCTGCCGTTTGCCCTCGTGGCGCCCGGTATTTCCGCACCGATGCTGTTGCTGCACTACCTCACGCATGACCTCAACAATGCCACGGGCGCGGCCCAGCGGGTGCAAGCCTTGCTCGATACGCCCGTGCTGGCGCAGCCGGCGCCCGGCCAGCAGCAGTTGCCGAACGGCACGGAGATCCGCATGGAGCACGTGGGCTATGCCTACGATGGCCAGAACAAGGTGCTGTCGGACATCACGCTGACTTTGCGTCCTGGCACGGTGACGGCCATCGTCGGCGCTTCCGGTTCCGGCAAGTCGACCCTGGCGCGGCTGCTGTTGCGCTTTTTCGACCCGACAGAAGGGCGCATCACCCTCGGCGGCGCCGACTTGCGGCACATCGCCACGCCCGAGCTGTACCGGCGCATCGGTTTTGTACTGCAGGAAGTGCGGCTGATCCACGCCAGCGTGCGCGAGAACATCGGGCTGGGCCGGCCATCGGCCAGTACGCACGAGATCGAAGAGGCGGCGCGCCTGGCGAACATCCACGAGCGCATCCTGGCCTTGCCGCGCGGCTACGATTCCGTCATCGGCGAGGATGCGCAGCTGTCCGGCGGCGAGTTGCAGCGCGTGAGCATCGCCCGCGCCGTGCTGCTCGATCCGTCCGTGCTGGTACTCGACGAGGCGACGGCCGCGGCCGACGCGGAAAACGAAGTGGCGATCCAGGATGCCCTGTCGCGCTTTGCCCAAGGCCGCACCCTGCTGGTGATCGCGCACCGGCTCGACACGGTCATGCATGCCGACAATATCGTCGTGGTCGAGAACGGCGTCATCGCCGCGCAGGGCAGCCATGTCGGCTTGCTCGCCCATCAGGGCCGCTATGCGCAACTATGGGCGCTGGGCGGCTATCAAGATTCCCAGGAAGATGCGGTGCTCCCATGCTGAAAACGTTTATTCAACTGCTGGGCGACGATGCGCCCGTGTTCCGCCGCTACTGCGCCATGGCGCTCGCGTATGGCGTGCTGAGCGGGCTGACGATCACGGTGCTGGTATTGGCCCTGGGGCGGCTGCTGACCGGCGATACGGGCGGCGCGGCCCTGTGGCTGATCGTGCTGCTGGCCGGGCTGGTCGCTTGCTGGGCCTGGCGGCGCCAGGTGGAGAAAGCGGGCGTGCGCGTGGGCGTGACGGTCTTGCAAGGGGCGCGCCAGCGCCTGGGCGACCACGTGGCGCGCTTGCCCGTCGGCTGGTTTACACCGGAGAATACGGCCAAGCTGGGCCACGTCATCACGCAAGGCATGATGAACGTCGCGCAGCTGCCGGCACACGTGCTCACGCCCGTGATTTGCGGCGCCGTCACGCCCGTGGTATTGCTGGCCGCGCTGTTTGCGCTGCATTGGCAGCTGGGCGTGGTCGCGCTGCTGGCGCTGCCCTTGCTGGCTGGCGCCTTGCGGCTCACGGCGCACCTGGGCCAGCGCGCCGACGATGCCTACCACCATCACTTTGCCCAGACCAGCCAGCGCCTTGTGGAGTTTGCACAAGTGCAGTCGGTGCTGCGCGCATTCGGTGGCGCAGCTGACGGCGGCACGCGTTTCCTGCAGCAAGCCATCGACGAGCAGCGTCACGCGGGCACGCGGCTCATTTATCTGTCGGCGCTGTCGTCGGTGCTGAACGCCTGGACCGTGCAAGCCATCTTCGCCGTCTTGCTGGCCGTTGCCGCGAGCCTGCTCGGTACGGTAGCGGCGGCAGACGCCATCGCCGTCATCGTGGCATTAGTGCTGGTGGTGCGCTTTGTCGACCCGCTGCAGGAAGTGGCCAGCTATGGCGAAGTGCTGCGCGGCGCGCGCGGTCCGCTGGACGCAGCGCGCGATATTTTCGCCGTGCAGCCCCTGCCGGAAGGAAACAAGCCGCAAGCGCTGCGCGATGCTTCGGTCGAATTGCGTGGCGTGCACTTCCGCTATGCGCCGGACCAGCCCGATGTCTTGACGGACATCAACCTGCAGATTGCGCCGGGCAGCATGACGGCACTGATCGGCGCTTCCGGTTCAGGCAAGACGACCCTGGTGCGCCTGATTGCGCGCTTCTTTGACGCCAGTGCAGGCACGGTGCTGGTGGGCGGCGTCGATGTGTGCGACATGTCCAGCGAGCAATTGGCCGGCCAGATCAGCCAGATCTTCCAGGACAGTTATCTGTTCCAGGGCAGCATCGCCGACAACATCCGCATCGGCAAGCCGGCCGCCAGCGATGCCGAGGTGCTGGAAGCGGCGCGCCAGGCGGGCGTGGCCGAGATCATCGCCCGCCTGCCGCAGGGACTTGCGACACCGGTGGGCGAGGGCGGCGCGCGCCTGTCCGGCGGCGAACGCCAGCGCATCGCCATCGCGCGCGCGCTGATCAAGGATGCGCCGATTCTGCTGGTCGACGAGGCGACGGCCGCGCTCGATGCGGAAAACCAGGCCGCCATCGCCGAAGCGCTGGCGCGGCTGCGCGGCAAGCGCACACTGATCGTCATCGCCCATCAGTTGTCGACGGTGGCCATGGCCGACCAGATCGTCGTGCTCGATGGCGGCACTCTGGGCGAGCAGGGGGCGCCAGCCACCTTGCGCGCGCAGGGCGGCCTGTATGCGCACTTCCTGGCCCAGCGCCAGGCGGCCAAGGGCTGGCGCATCGCCGCGCCCGCGCGCCCGGCTGGAACGGAGTCCGGCATTTGATACACGCGCGTTTGTTTTTCCTTTTCGTGCTGCTGTGCTGCGCCTCCTTGCTGGTCGGCGCCAGGCAGATGGAGTGGGTACAGCTGCTGTCGCCATCGTCTTCCGGCGAGCTGTCCGACGCGCTGTCCGCTGATGCCTGGCTGACCTTGACGGCCAGCCGCCTGCCCCGTTTGGCGGCGCTGGTGCTGACGGGCGTGGGCCTGTCCGTGTGCGGCGTCATCCTGCAGCACATCGTGCGCAACAAATTCGTCGAGCCGGCCACTTCGGGCGGCCTCGACGCGGCCAAGCTGGGCATCCTCGTTGCGCTGACCGTGGCGCCGGCAGCGGGCACGGCCGGCAAGATGGCGTTCGCGCTGGCCTTCTGCCTTGCCGCCAGCGTACTGTACGTCGCCCTGATCCGCCGCATCCGCTTCAAGAACACGATTCTGGTGCCCGTGATCGGCCTCGTGTATGGCGGCGTGCTCAGCGCCGTGGCCGAGTTTTATGCCTACCGCAACAATATCCTGCAAAGCATGCAGGGCTGGCTGCTCGGCGATTTTTCGCGCATCGTGCAGGGCAACTATGAAATCATTTACCTGATCCTGCCCATCGTTGCCCTCACGTATGTGTACGCGCAGCGCTTTACCGTGCTGGGCATGGGCGAGGGGATGGCTACCAGCCTGGGCCTGAACTATGCGGGCACGGTGGCGCTGGGTCTGATGCTGGTGGCCGTCACGGTGGCGGCCACGGTGATCACGGTGGGGGCCATACCGTTTGTCGGACTGGCCATCCCCAACCTGGTGGCCTTGCGCTATGGCGACAGGCTGGAGCGCACCCTGCCCATCGTCGCCCTGTGCGGCGCGTCGCTGCTGCTGGCTTGCGACATCGCCGGGCGATTGCTGATCTATCCATTCGAGGTGCCGATCGGCCTGACGGCGGGCGGCGTGGGCGGCCTGCTGTTCCTCGTCCTGATCATCCGGGGGCGGCGATGAGGTGGTTCTTGAATCAACGGATGCTGTGGCTGGCCGTGTTTGCTTTGGCGCTCGCTTTCCTTTTCCTCGGCGCCAATCTTGACTTCGATTACATCATTCCGAAGCGCCTGTCGCGCCTGGCCGCCATCGCCATCGGCGGCGTTTGCGTAGCCGTGTCGTCGATTGTTTTCCAGACCATCGCCGGCAACCGGATACTGACGCCGGCCGTCATGGGCTATGAAGCCGTGTACCTGCTGCTGCAATCGCTGCTGATCCTCGCCATGGGCATGCACAGCGTGCTGCTGCTGGGGCAGAACGGCAATTTTGTGCTGTCGATCACGCTGATGCTCGCGTATTCCTGGGCCATCCATACCTGGCTGTTCAAGGATGGCAAGAACAACGTGTATTTCCTGTTGCTGCTGGGATTCGTCTTGACGATGGTGATCGGCACGTTGACCCAGTTCATCCAGCTGCGCATCAGTCCCGGCGAATTTGCCATCTTGCAAGGCTTCAGCCAGGCTTCGTTCAACAAGGCGCAGCCCGCACAATTGCTGTACTCGGCCCTGCTGGCGGGCGCCGCCTGCGCGGCCGTGGCGAAGACCCTGCCGGCGCTCGACGTGCTGGCGCTGGGGCGCGAGCAAGCCATCTCGCTTGGCGTCGATTACCGGCGCATGGTGCAGGGTCAGCTGGCGCTGATTGCCGTGCTGGTGGCCGTGTCGACGAGCTTGCTGGGCCCCACGGCCTTCATGGGTATCTTCGTGGCGAACACAAGCTACGCCCTGGCCCGCACGGCGCGCCACCGCGCCACATTGCCGCTGGGCTGCGCCATCGCCATCGCCATCTTCCTGGCCGCCCAGCTGCTGGTCGAGCACGTTTTCAACTACCGGACCACGGTCGGCATCCTCGTCAACCTCGTATGTGGCGCGTATTTCCTCGCGCTCATGGTCCGTAACCGAGGTACCGCATGATTCACGTCCATCAGATCGAAAAAAGCTATGGAGAAAAGCGCGTGCTGGCCCACGTCAGCGTACAGTTTCCCAAGGGGAAAGTGACGTCCTTGATCGGCCCGAACGGCGCCGGCAAGACCACCTTGCTGATGCTCATCGCGCGCCTGCAGGAAGCGAATGGCGGAGAGATCGCGATAGACGGGCGCAGCATCGCGGCCATCAAGATTCAGGACTATGCGAGACTGGTGGCCACTCTTCGCCAATCACCCGATTTTCATTTGCGCCTGACGGTGGAAGAGCTGGTCGCCTTTGGCCGCTTTCCTTACAGCCAGGGTAGCCTGACACGGCAGGACCGGCAAGCCATCGACGAGGCCATCGCCTTTTTGTCGCTGGAGTCGCTGCGCCTGGCCTACGTCGATGAGCTGAGCGGCGGCCAGCGGCAGATGGCCTTCCTGGCCATGACGATCGCCCAGCAGACCGATATTTTGTTGCTCGACGAGCCGCTCAACAACCTCGACATGAAGCACGCCGTGCAGATCATGCGCGCGTTGCGCCGCCTGTGCGACGAGCAAGGCCGCACTGTAATCCTGGTGATCCACGACATCAATTTCGCCGCCAATTATTCCGACCACATCGTCGCCATGCAGGGTGGCGCCGTGCGCTTTTCCGGCCCTGCGCACGAGGTCGTCACGGAGGAACGCTTGCGGGCGCTGTACGACATCGATTTTCACATCGTGCGCAACGAGCGCGGCTGCGTCTGCAATTACTTTACCCCTACAGGAGCTTGAGATGATCTGGAACAAATCCCACTGCGCGCTGGCCGTGCTGCTCGCCGCCATGGCCGTCCTGCAAGGCTGCACCGACAAGGTGGCCACGGCGCCGCCGGCGCCTGCCGCTTCCACGTCGGAGCAGGCATTTGCTCCCATCACCATCGTGCATAAACTGGGCACGACGGTGATCCAACATCGTCCGCAAAGGGTGGCCGTGCTCGACATGAATGAAGTCGATTTCCTCGACCAGCTGGGCGTGCCCGTGGCCGGCATGGTGAAGGATTATGTGCCGCATTTCCTCACCCGCTACAAGGACGACGCGAACATCCGCGACCTGGGCGCCATCGTGCAGCCGAACCTGGAACACATCCACGCGCTCCGGCCCGATCTGATACTGATGACGTCGATCCAGGCCAATCATTACAAGGAACTGAGTCAGATCGCGCCCACCTTGCATTTCGACGTGGATTACCAGAACAGTGAAAGCAAGCATATCGACGTGGTCAAGCAGCACTTGCTGACCCTGGGCCGTATCTTCGGCAAGGAAGACCTCGCCAACCGGAAAGCCGCCGAACTTGACGCCAGGGTGGCGGATGCGCGCAAGGTGACCCGGGAGCGTCCCGAGAAAGCGCTGATCGTGCTGCACAACAACGGCGCCTTCAGCTCATTCGGCGCGCAGTCGCGCTACGGGTTTGTCTTTGATGCGCTGGGCGTGAAACCTGCCAGCACGGCCATCGAAGCGGGCTTGCATGGCCAGCCTATTTCCAGCGAATTCATCCAGCAAGCCAATCCGGACATCATCTATGTTGTCGACCGTACGGCCGTGATGGAACACCGTCCCGTCATGACGGCCGAACAGATGGCCAATCCGCTGCTGCGCCAGACCAATGCCTGGAAGAGCGGCCGCGTCGTCTTCGTCGATGCGGATGCCTGGTACATCACGGCGGCCAGCGTGACGTCGCTGAAACGGGTGATCGACGATGTGCTGAAAGGCTATCAATAATATTTTCGTAATGATTCGTATTTGTATTGAGGATTTTGCCTTTTCGTTCGGGAGATAGGGTGAGAACAAGCAATCATCCCATCTGAAAGGATTTACTGTATGACACACCGCATGGCAACACGCCACCTTCCCGCCTTGAACCTGAGCCGCATCGCCACCGCCGTGCAAGTGGCGCTCATCACGGGCTTGACCGCGGGGGCGCTGGGCGTGGCGGCCCCGCCGGCCTTTGCGCAAGCGGGGGCGGGCCAGGCCCGGCAAGCGTTCAGCGTGCCGGCCGGTGCGCTGGGCTCGGCGCTCAACATTTTCGCCGCCGAGGCGGGCGTGGAATTGACGGTCGAGGCCAGCCTGCTGCAAGGCAAGAACAGCGCCGGCCTGTCCGGCAGCTACAGCGTACCCGAAGGCTTTTACGAATTGTTGCGCGGCCACGGCTTGCAAGCCGTGCGTGAGGGCAATGGCAGTTATACGGTGCGCCGCGAGCCGGCGCATGGCGCCGCCGCCGAAGCCGCCACCATGCCGGCCGTGACGGTCTGGGGCAAAGGCAGCACCGTGACGGATGCCTACGCAGGCGGGCAAGTGGCGTCCGGCGGCCGCGTGGGTTTTCTTGGTGACAAGGATTTCATGGAAACGCCGTTCAATACCATCAACTATACGGATAAATTCATCGAAGACCGCCAGGCGCGCGACATCACCGATGTGATTTCCGCCACCGATCCCACCGTCTTCAGCAGCGGCATGACGGGCATCATCGGCGAGAATTATTCGATACGGGGCTTCAGCTCGAATATCGGCGACGTCGCGTTTGGCGGCCTGTACGGCATCTCGCCCTACTACCGCACCTCGCCTGAAATGTTCGAGCGCGTCGAGGTGCTGAAGGGACCGTCAGCATTGCTCAATGGCATGCCACCGGGCGGCTCGGTAGGCGGCAGCATCAACCTCGTGCCCAAGCGCGCGGGCGAGACGCCGCTGGCGAGGGTGACGGCATCGTATATGTCGGACGCGCAATGGGGCGGCCATGTGGACCTGGGCCAGCGGTTCGGTGAGAATCAACAGTTCGGCATCCGCATCAACGGCGTCTACCGCGATGGCGAGGGCGCCATCGACCATCAGAAAAAGAAGACCAAGCTCGTCTCCGTGGGGCTGGACTGGCGTGGCAACGGTGCGCGCCTGTCCGCCGACCTGTACCACAGCGAGGACCGCGCGGATGGCTTGAACCGGGGCGTCAACCTGGCCCCCGGCTTGCCCGTGCCGCGTCCGCCGAAAGCGGAAACCTTGTTGAATCCCAGCTGGGCGTTCTACGATACCAAGGACAAGGGCGCCATGCTGCGCGGCGAGCTGGACGTCAATGAGCAAGTGATGGCGTATGCCGCCGTGGGCGCCAGCCGGGCCGACTATCAGTCGACGGGCGCGTACCTGATCCAGGTGTTCAACACGGCTGGCGACTATCGCACCAATCTTGCCGACCTGGGTTTTGATGTGGAAAAGCAGTCGGCGGAGGCGGGCTTGCGCGGCAAGCTGCGCACGGGCGATATCGGTCATCAATGGGCCGTCAACGCCACGTATTATCACCATACGGACAAGCAGTACGGGCGCAGAAATACCCTGGCAAAAGACTGGATCACGAACATCTATAACCCCGTCTGGGGTCCGGCGACGCGCTTCGAGGCGCCACAAATTTCCAAGGCGGAACTCCGCCTGGCCAGTGTCGGCCTGGTCGACACGCTTTCTTTTGCGCAAGACACCGTGCAATTGACGGTGGGTTTGCGCCGCCAGGAAGTGCTCAGTGATAACTTCAATATCAAGACGGGCGCGCGCACCTCGCGCTATGACGAAGGCGCCACCACGCCGGTCGTCGCCCTGCTGGTCAAGGCCGCCAGGAACATTTCCCTGTATGGCAATTACATCGAAGGCTTGAGCCAGGGCGCGACGGCTCCCATGACGGCGGCCAACGCGGGCGACGTCTTTGCTCCCTATAAATCGAAGCAGATGGAGGCTGGCGTCAAGGTCGACCTGGGCGAGTTCGCGCATACGGTCAGCGTGTACGAAATCAAGCGGCCCAGCAGCTATGTCGATCCCGTCAGCAATATCTTTTCCTTTGGCGGCGAGCAGCGCAACCGCGGCGTCGACTGGGGTTTCTTCGGTTCGCCCCTGCGCGACGTGCGCCTGATGGGTGGCGTGGCGTATGTCAACCCGGTCTTGAGCAAGACGCCGGGCGGCGCCAACCAGGGCAAGCAGGCAGCGGGCGTGCCCAAGCTGCAAGCCAAGCTCGGCATCGAATGGGATACGCCTGCCATCCCCGGCGTGACCCTGACGGCGAATGCGACGGCGGCATCGAAGCAATATATCAATGCCGACAATTCGATGTCCGTGCCGGGCCGTACCGTGTTTGACCTGGGCGCCCGCTATGCGACGAAGGCGGCTGGCCAGCCGTTGACCGTGCGCGCCAGCGTGACGAACGTCGGCAACCGGGCGTACTGGGCGCTGCCGCAATGGACCAGCCTGGGTCTGGGCGCGCCGCGCACTTTCATGCTGTCGGCCACGACGGAGTTTTAAGCCGTCTTGCTGTTACTCGTTATTACTCGTCCGGGCCCCGCGCCAGGCTGTCCGAACGCCGCCACGTCCACATCAGCCCGATGCCGGCCGAGGTGCCGCTGTTCTGGCGCAGCAGGGGGCTGGCGCGGTTGGCGGCGCCCGTGTAGTTGTCGTAGCGCAGAAAGGCAAAGGCGCGCCAGTCCGCATGCAGCCGGTACGAACCACCGAGGCCCAGCCGCGTGAGCATCAGCCCGCTTTTTGCCGCATACGCGGGCCGCTGGCCGGTGGCATACGCGGGGCTGACGCCATAAAAATAATCGTTGATGGCGGCATTGCCCAGCACGGCGCCCAGGCTGGCGTCGACATGCCATGCCTGCTGTTCGCCTTGCAGCGCGTAGACGAGGCGCGGCTCGAACGTGGCGCCCTGGCGGCGCAGGCCGCCGCGCGCTTCGATGACGGCGCGCAAGGGCAGTTCCAGCGCCAGACGGCTGTGCTGCGTCGGCTCGGCCAGCTTGATTTTCAGGCGCGGGCCAAATTCCACCAGGGTACCCAGGTCGGGCATGCCGCGCCGGGCCGGCACGTCGCGAGAGCGGGCCGGCAAGGACAGGGCAAAACCGATATCGAAGTCGAGGCGGTCCGTATCGAGCAGGCGCGCGCCCACACCCGAACGGTCGGCGCGCAAGACTTTCCCGCGATAAATCAGATAGGGCAGGGCCAGGCTGCGCGTCGAGCGCTCGCTGGCGCCGGGATAGGCGGGCGTGACGGCCGTGCCGCCAAACACGCCCGCTTCCCACAATGGCAGCGGTGCTTCGGCGGCGCGCGCCGGCGCCGTGGCGGCGAACAGGGCGCAGGCGGCCAGCAGGGTGCGCGTGATGTTCATTGAGGGGCTCCGCAAGGTTTGCCTGCCGCCAGCGATTCCAGCGCCTTGTCGCTGAGGGCGCTCAATTGATTGCTTTTCTTTGCCAGCGCGATGGCGCGGCGGAAATGAAATTTGGCCGCTTCGTCGCGGCAGGCGGCGCTGGCGGCGCGTCCCGCCTCGTGGTGCAACCGCGCCTGCCAGGCGAGATCGCCATGGCCCAGTTCGGCATTGTCGGCTGCGTCCGCGTAGTTGCGCATGGCTTGTGCCCAGTCGCCCTGGCTGGCCGCTTCCCGCGCGAACTGTTCCTGCTGCGCCGCCGTGCGCAGTTCGATTTGCGTGGAGCAGGCGCCCAGCGCCATCAAGATGAGCGGCAGGACGAGGCAAGACCGGAAGGACAGGAGTGTGGACATGGCGCCACTGTAGCGCATGGGAAGGGGCGCACGTTTGCGCGATACGCGTGAATCTGGGGTTTTTTGTAGCACTGATGACATATAATTTGCACACGACTTTGTTATCTTTGACACATCACCGAACAGGAGCACCATGTTTTCACGCAAATTCCATTCTTGTGCACAGCTGATGCTGGCTACCTTGCTGATGGGCTTTATCGCCGCATCTCCGGCGCGCGCGCAGCAGGCGGCCGTCAAATTGCCGAACGTGGTGATCTTGGCCACGGGCGGCACCATCGCCGGTAGCGGTGCCGACAGCACCACCACCGTCGGCTACACCTCGGCCACCGTGGGCGTCGAGCGCCTGATCGCGGCCGTGCCGGAATTGAAGAAAGTGGCAAACGTAAAAGGCGAGCAAGTATTCCAGATCGCCAGTGAAAGCATGGGCAACAGCCACTGGCTGACCCTGGCCAAGCGCATCAACGTGCTGCTGGCCTCGAACGATGTCGATGGCGTGGTCGTCACGCACGGCACCGACACCATCGAGGAAACGGCGTATTTCCTGAACCTGACCGTGAAGAGCAACAAGCCGGTCGTCGTGGTGGGCGCCATGCGTCCATCGACGGCCATCTCGGCTGACGGCCCGATCAACCTGTACAACGCCGTGTTGTTGGCCGGTAGCAAGGAAGCCGTGGGCAAGGGCGTGCTGGTGGCCTTGAACGACCAGATCAACGCCGCGCGTGAAGTGACCAAAACCAACACCTCGACCACCGACACCTTCAAGTCGCCGGAACTGGGCATGCTCGGCTACATCCAGGGCAGCAAGCCTTTCTTCTACCGCCAGTCGACGCGCAAGCACACCTTGGAAACGGAATTTGACATCAGCAAGCTCGATGCTCTGCCGCAAGTGGACATCGTTTACGGCTACGCCAACATGAACCGTGTCGGCATCGACGCCTTTATCGCCGCTGGCGCCAAGGGCATCATCCACGCAGGCGTGGGCGATGGCAGCGTGGCCGCGCAAATGAAGCCGGCCCTGGTGGAAGCGCGCCAGAAGGGCGTGCTGATCGTGCGTTCGAGCCGAGTCGGCCAAGGCATCGTGGCGCGCAATGGCGAAGCCAACGACGATGAACTCGACAGTGTCGTATCCGACACCCTGAACCCGCAAAAAGCCCGCATCCTGCTGATGCTGGCCTTGACCAAAACGAACAGCACGCAAGAAATCCAGCGTATTTTCTACACGTATTGATCAATACCGCGCCAGGCCAGCCTCATCGGCTGAGCCTGGCCGATTTACGCTTGCCCGCTTTGCTGCCATACTTCGCTTCTGAATAATTTCCTGGCAGAAGCAGCCACACTGTTCTTCTCCCCTGTCCATGGCTATCCTGTCCGACATCATCCTGTATCCGATCAAATCGTGCGCCGGCATCCATTTGCGCGAGGCGGTCCTGACGCGCTCGGGGCTGATGAGCGAGCACGTATTCGACCGCGAATGGATGGTGGTCGATGCGCAAGACCGCTTCCTGACCCAGCGCGAGCATCCGCGCATGGCGCTGATCGTGCCATCCATCAAGGCCACCACCCTGGAATTGCGCGCGCCGGGCATGCTGCGTCTGGAAATCGAGCTGGGCTTGCCGCATCCGCAATTGGCGCCCATGTTGGACGTGCAAGTGTGGGACGATAGCGTGCGCGCCTACGATTGCGACGAGGTGACGGCCACCTGGTTTTCCCAGGCCATCGGCGTGCCGTGCCGTCTGGCGCGTTTTCATCCGGATGTGGTGCGCGCCACCAGCACCAAATGGACGGACGGCGTGGCTGCCGAGACCATGTTTGCCGATGGTTATCCGGTGCTGATCGCGGGCAATGCCTCGCTCGATGACGTGAATGACAAGTTGCGCGCCGCCGGCCGTGAAGCGCTGCCGATGAACCGCTTCCGCCCCAACCTCGTCATCGGCGACATCGGCGCCTTCGAGGAAGACTACGCCGACTTCCTGCAATTCGGCGCGACCACCTTGAAACCCGTCAAGCCGTGCTCGCGCTGTCCGATCCCGTCCGTGGACCAGGCTACGGGCGTGCCCGGCCCGGACCCGCTCGACGTCATGCATGGCTATCGCGCCAAGCCCGAGCTGGACGGCGCCATCTGCTTCGGCATGAACGCCATCGTCACTGAAGGCGGCGATGAGCGTATCGTGGTGGGGCAGGACATCGGTTTCGAACTGGCATTTTAAGCATGGCGCCCGCACACAAGGGTTTAAGGTTTCTATGAATCAAGCAATACCGCCGGACCCGCGCATTGCCAGCCTCGAAGCCGAAAACCAGGCCTTGCGCGCGCGCATGGCTTTCCTGCTGGAACAGGTTGAGCGCAACCACGACATCATGTGCCGCCACCAGGCGTTCGACCTGGAAATCGTCAGCGCGTCCACGTTTCCCGAACTGATCGGCACCATTTTCCGCACCTTGCCCGTGATTTCCGACCTCGATGGCGTCACCTTGAGCCTGCTCGACGAGGATGACGATATCGTGCTGGTGATGGAAAAGCTGGGCGTCGATTTCAGCGCCTTCCCGCAGTTGCTGTTCGTGCACACCGTGGCGGAGCTGGGTTTTGCCGCACCAAAGCCCGTGGCCGAAGGCGAAGCGGCCTTGCCGCCGATGCCGCTGCTCGGTGCCTTCGATGCGGCCGTGCATGGCCCCCGTTTTCCGCAGATCGACGCGCTGCGCAGCGTGGCGCTGGTGCCCTTGCTGCGCAACAAGCGCCTGATTGGCAGCCTGAACCTGGCCAGCAGCGACGTGACGCGTTTTACGCCCGCGCTGGGCACGGATTTCATCAAGCACATGGCCTCCATCATCGCCATTTGCCTGGAAAACGTGATCAGCAATGAAATGCTCAAATACATCGGTTTGACCGATTCCCTGACGGGCGTCTACAACCGCCGCTATATCGACCGCCGCCTGCTGGAAGAGATCGCGCGCGCGCGGCGCCAGAATTATTGCATCTCATGCATGTATATCGACATCGACCATTTTAAATTGGTCAATGACACGCATGGCCACCAGGGCGGCGATGAAGTGCTGCGCGAAGTGGCCACGCGCATCCGCACGGAATTGCGCCGCTCCGATGCGTTGGGCCGTTTCGGCGGCGAGGAATTCGTCGTGCTGCTGATCGACGCCAACCTCGACAGCGCGACCTTCGTTGCCGAACGCATCCGCGCCAGCATCGCCGGCACCATGTTCGACTTGCCGGGCAGCGCGCAGGCGTGGGTCAGCGTGTCGATCGGCGTGGCCAGCCTGGAAGCGGACGCGGCGCTGCTGCCGATCGAAACGGTGGCACAGCAACTGGTGGCGCACGCCGACCAGGCGCTGTACCAGGCCAAGGCCGATGGCCGCAACAAGGTTGTCAGCTGGCAGGCGCAGCCCGGTTAATTATTTCAATAGTAAAGTTTCGGCCTTGGCCACGGCGTCGGCCGTGCCGCGCAGCACCACCACATCGCCGCTGGCCAGCTGCGTCTCGGGCGTGACGTCGAGGCGGCCGCGGCCGCGGCGGATGGCTGTCACAAAGGCGCCGCAGCCGGCCACGTCGATCGCACTCAGGGGCAAGTCCACGCAATGCGCGCCTTCGCTGACGGTGACCGTATGCAAGCGTTCCAGTTCGGCATCGTCGCCCGCGTCGCTGGTGCCATGGAAATAACCGCGCAAGGAGGCATAGCGCTCCTCGCGCGCCGCTTGCACCCGGTGCACGACGCGGCGCAGGGGCACGCCCATCATGATCAAGGCGTGCGAAGCGAGCATCAGGCTGCCTTCCATCAATTCCGGCACCACTTCGGCCGCGCCCGCCTTCTTCAACTGGTCGAGGTCGGTATCGTCGTGGCTGCGCACGATGACGGGCAAGGTCGGTGCCATCTCATTAAGCAGATGCAATAACTTCAGTGCCGATGGCGTGTTGGCGTACGTGATCACGACGGCGCTGGCCCGGTAGATGCCGGCCGCCACCAGGCTTTCGCGCCGGCCCGCGTCGCCATACGAGACGTGGGCGCCGGCCAGCTGCGCCTCCTGCACCCGTTCCGGATCCAGGTCCAGCGCGTGGTATTCGATCTTTTCTTCCGCCAGCAGGGTGGCCAGGCTTTGCCCGCTGCGCCCGAAGCCGGCGATCAGCACGTGTTTCTGCGACGCCATGGTACGCGTGGCGATCTTCGTCAGCGCCAACGATTGCATCATCCAGTCGTTGGCCGCCAGTTTCATGACGATGGCGTCCGACTTGGCGATGAGGAAGGGCGCCACCAGCATCGACAGCACCATCGAGGCCAGCACCACCTGCACGACGAACGGGTCCATCAGCTTGATGCCGCCAGCCAGGTTCAGCAGCACGAAGCCAAACTCGCCCGCCTGGGCCAGTCCCAGCCCCGTGCGCAAGGCCACGCCGTTGCTGGAGCCGAACAGCCGTGCCAGGCCCGCAATCAGGGCAAATTTCAGCAGCACGGGGCCACACAGCAAGAGCAGTACGAGCCACCAGTTGTCAAGCACCACGCGGATATTGAGCAGCATGCCGACGGTGATGAAGAACAGGCCCAGCAGCACGTCGCGGAAGGGCTTGATATCCTCTTCCACCTGGTGCTTGAATTCCGTCTCGGAAATGAGCATCCCGGCAACAAAAGCGCCCAGGGCCAGCGACAGCCCGGCCCGCTCCGTGATCCACGCCGCGCCCAGGGTAATCAGGAGCAGGTTGAGCATGAACAATTCTTGCGAACGGCGCTTGGCGACGATGGTCAGCCAGCCGCGCACCATCTTCTGGCCGATGAACAAGAGCAAAATGAGTACGACCAGGGCCTTGCCGCCGGCCCAGGCCAGGGTTTCGGCCAGGTTGTCCGAATCGCGCGTGAGGGCGGGAATGAGGATCAGCAGGGGCACGACGGCCAAGTCCTGGAACAGCAAAATGCCGATGATCTTGCGCCCGTGTTCGCTTTCGAGTTCCAGCCGCTCGGTGAGCATTTTCGAGACGATGGCCGTTGACGACATGGCCAGCGCGCCGCCCAGGGCGAACGCGGCTTGCCAGCTCAGGTGGATGTAGGCGGACAGGTAATGTCCGACGAGCCAGCCGAAGACGACGGTGGCGATGATGGTGGTGACCACCTGCGCCATGCCAAGGCCGAAGACGATGCGCCGCATGGCGAGAAACTTGGGCAGGGAAAATTCAAGCCCGATGGAAAACATCAGGAAGACGACGCCGAACTCGGCCAGGGTGTGGCTGGCCTCGTTTTCCGCCGCCAGGCCCAGCGCATGGGGCCCGATGACGATGCCAACGGCCAGGTAGCCCAGCATGGGCGGCAAATGCAACATTCTGAAAGCGACCACGCCCAGCACGGCGCTGCCGAGTAACATCAGGGTCAGTTCAAGCGAGGAAAACATGGGTTGCCCGGTACGGTCAATGGAAATCGTTGTTTGTTGTGACTGGCAAGTTTTTTGCTTTCCTAATTCGTTTATACTTTGGGCATGAGTGTAACCCATGAAAAAACAATGCTGAAAGCTTTTGATCGAATTGACATGCAAGCGACGACCGAGCGCGCTGTCGCGCTGGCCCGTACTACCTTGCAGATCGAGTCCGACGCCATCGTTGCGCTGCACGCGCGCCTGGCCACGGACGACAGCGTGGGCCGCGCCGTGGCGCTGTTGCTGCAATGCAAAGGAAGAGTCGTCGTCTCCGGCATCGGCAAGTCCGGCCATATCGCGCGCAAGATTGCCGCCACCCTCGCTTCCACCGGCACGCCGGCCCTGTTCGTGCATCCGGCCGAAGCGGCCCATGGCGACTTGGGCATGGTCACCTCGGACGATGCTTTTATTGCCATATCGTACTCGGGCGAGTCGTCCGAACTGATGGCCATCATGCCCGTCGTCAAGCGCATGGGCGGCGTACTGATTTCCATGACGGGCAAACCGAATTCCAGCCTGGCCCAGCTGGCCGATGTGCACCTGGATATTTCCGTTGAAAAAGAAGCCTGTCCGCTGAACCTGGCGCCGACGGCCAGCACCACCGTCACCCTGGCCCTGGGCGACGCGATCGCCGTGGCCTTGCTCGACTTGCGCGGCTTCAAGGAAGAAGATTTCGCCCGCTCGCACCCGGGTGGCGCCCTGGGCCGCCGCCTGCTCACGCACGTGCATGACGTCATGCGCAGCGGCGAACGGGTGCCGAAGGTACCCGTGCAGGCTTCCCTGCTGCAGGCGCTGGAAGAAATGACGAAGAAGGGCATGGGCATGACGGCCGTTGTCGATGGGGACAACCGCCCCGTGGGCGTGTTTACGGATGGCGACTTGCGGCGCATGTTCGAGCGCGTGCAGGATTTCACGCAAGTGGCGATCCGCGATGTCATGCATGCGCAGCCGCGCAGCATCGCGCCCGAGCGCCTGGCCGTCGATGCCGTGGCCGTGATGGAGCAGTTCCGCATCAACCAGATGCTGGTCGTCGACGCCGACGGCAAGCTGGTGGGCGCGCTGCATATCCATGATCTGACGCAAGCGAAGGTGATCTGATGGACAGCGTAGCGGACAACCTGGCGCGCGCGGCCAAGGTCAAACTGATGATCTTTGACGTCGATGGCGTGCTCACCGACGGCAGCCTGCATTTCGGCCCGGACGGCGAGATGATGAAAACGTTTAATGTGTATGATGGCCTGGGCATCAAGCTGCTGCAGGAATCGGGCGTGCAGACGGCCATCATCAGCGCGCGCCGCTCGGCCATCACGGCGCGCCGCGCGCAGGACCTGGGCATTACCCATGTGCACCAGGGCGGCCACGACAAGCTGACGCCGTTTCGCGAACTGCTGGCGCTGACGGGCTTGACGGAAGAGCAATGCGGCTATATCGGCGACGACGTCATCGATGCACCCATCCTGAAGCGCGTGGGTTTTGCCGTCAGCGTGCCGGGCGGGCGCCCGGAAGCGCAGGACCTGGCGCACCATGTGACGCAGGCCGGCGGCGGCCGCGGCGCCGTGCGCGAGATCTGCGAATTCCTGCTGCGCGCCCAGGACAACTATGCGCGCGTCATGGCGCCGTTCCTGGAGTGAGGCGCGCCTTGCCGCCAGTGATATTGGAAAGAGTGAAACCCTATGCGTAAGCCAGGAGGCGCCCATCGCTGGCGCACGATTTTTACCCTGCTGGGCGCGGTTGTTGTCGCGCTGGGCAGCTTTTGGCTGCTCGAAGTGATGAACAAGAACAGCCAGGACATCAAGGCCAGCAAGCATCTGGATGAGCCTGACTATTTCATCACCAATTTCAGCCTGGTGCGCATGGATTTGACGGGTAAGCCCAGCTATATCGTATCGGGCACCAAGCTTACGCATTATCCGGCCGACGATTCGTCCGATATCGACCAGCCCTTCGTGCGCAAGCTCACGCCCGGCATGCCGCCGTTGAACATGAACGCGGAACTGGCGCATATCGACCAGGACAATACCCGGTTGCAATTGCACCGCAAGGTCGTGATCGACCGCGTGGCCAGTCCGAAGGCGCAGAACCTGACGGTCAAGACGGAAGCGCTGACGGTGTTTCCGGACGAGGAAAGAATGGAAACGGACGTGCCTGTCGATATCCTGACGGGCACCTCGCGCCTCAATGGCATCGGCATGAAAGCCAATAACGCCACCGGCGAGGTGGAAGTGCAGAATGCGCTGCGCATGGTCCTCCCGCCGAAACCGCGCCCGGCCGCGGCGGCAAAATGACAGAATGAAACAAGGAAACCATACTATGAAGAACATCTTGCTGTTGACCGTATTTTCGCTGGCCATCATGGGCGTGGCGCATGCCGAGAAGGCCGATTCCGAGAAGGAAGCCGTCATCACGGCACGCAGCGGCCACGTCGATGACGTCAAGCAGGTGCGTACCCTGACGGGCGACGTCGTGCTGGTGAAAGGCACCCTGACCATGAAGGCGGGCCGGGCCCTGATCACGGAAGACCCGCAAGGCTACCAGTTCATCACCTTCTGGGCCGATCCCGGCAAGCTGGCCACCTTCCGCCAGAAGCGCGATGGCGCTGGCGACCTGTGGGTCGAAGGCGAAGCGGAGCGCGTGGAATACGACAACAAGACGGAAGTGGTGAAACTGTTTTCCCGGGCCAAGCTGACGCGCCTGGAAGGCACGAAAGTAACCGACGTGGCCAATGGCGCCTTCATCTCGTATGACAGCCGCAAGGAAGTGTTTGCGATGGAAAACTCCAACAGCGGCACCAGCACCC
The DNA here is from genome assembly GCF_001445815.1 of Janthinobacterium sp. Ant5-2-1. NCBI lineage: Bacteria > Pseudomonadati > Pseudomonadota > Betaproteobacteria > Burkholderiales > Oxalobacteraceae > Janthinobacterium > Janthinobacterium sp. Ant5-2-1. The sequence continues at coordinate 73,065 of NZ_LNCE01000035.1, forward strand.
CCGATGGCGGCAGCGTGCGCATGGTGATCCAGCCGAAGACCAAGGCGCCGGCGGCGGAGAAAGCGCCGGCCACGCCTGCGCCAGGAAAGAAATAATGGACAATACTCGTTGCGGCAGCACCCTGATCGTTCGCGGTCTGCAAAAAACCTATGGCAAGCGGCAAGTCGTGCATGATGTTTCGCTGCAAGTCGAATGCGGCGAAGTGGTGGGTTTGCTGGGCCCGAACGGCGCCGGCAAGACCACCTCGTTCTACATGATCGTCGGCCTGGTGCCGTCGGACGGCGGCAGCATCGATATCAGCGGCGTGGACATTTCCAGCCTGCCGATCCACCGCCGCGCGCAGATGGGTCTGTCCTATCTGCCGCAGGAAGCGTCCGTGTTCCGCAAGCTGACGGTGGAAGACAATATCCGCGCCGTGCTGGAAATCCAGACCGTCGAAGGCCGCCCCCTGAAGAAGGCCGAGATCGAGGAGCGCCTGGATAAACTGCTGGCCGACTTGCAGATTGAAAAGCTGCGCGAGAACCAGGCCCTGTCCCTGTCGGGTGGCGAGCGCCGCCGTGTGGAAATCGCCCGCGCGCTGGCCACCGATCCCCGTTTCGTGTTGCTCGACGAGCCGTTCGCCGGCGTCGATCCGATCGCCGTGATCGAGATCCAGCGCATCGTGCGCTTCTTGAAGGAGCGCAATATCGGCGTGCTGATCACCGATCATAATGTGCGCGAGACGCTGGGTATTTGCGACCGTGCCTATATCATCAACCAGGGCTCGGTACTGGCGTCGGGACGCCCCGACGACATCATCGCGAACGAGTCGGTACGCCGGGTCTATCTGGGCGAACACTTCCGCATGTAAGCCAATGAAACAATCATTGCAGCTGCGCACTTCGCAGCACCTGGCACTGACGCCGCAGTTGCAGCAATCGATACGCCTGTTGCAATTGTCTACCCTGGAATTGCACCAGGAACTAGAGCAACTGCTGACGGATAATCCCCTGCTCGAGCGCCTCGACGATCCGCTCGACCGCTCCTTGCGCCTGCTGTCCGACGGGGCCTTGAGTTCCACGGCCGCACCGGCCGAAGCGCCGCCCCAGCCGCCAGGCCAGGAAGCGCCCGCGGCGCCGGCCGAAGCGGAAACCTTTGACGGCGAGGCGGGCGAGGGGCCAGCTGCCGTGGATGGCGGTGACAGCGACTGGAGCGAGGCGAGCCGGGGCAAGGCGCCCGACGACGAAGATTCGCGCCCGCAACTGGAAGCCCATCACTGCACCCTGCGCGAACACCTGATGGAACAGATGCGCGTGACGGTGCTCGAATTGCGCGACCGCGCGCTGGTCGAGCTGATCATCGACGCGCTCGACGACAATGGCTACCTGGAAGAGTCGCTCGACGACATTCTGGCGCGCCTGCCGGAAGAGCTGGAAATCGACGCCGACGAGATGCGCACGGCCTTGTCGCTGCTGCAAAGTTTCGATCCGCCCGGCGTGGGCGCGCGCAATGCGTCCGAATGCCTGGCGCTGCAGATCAAGCGCTTGCCGCACATCGCCATGGTGACGCGGCGCATGGCCCTCGTCATCGTGGAAAAGCACCTGGCCTGGTTTGCCCAGCGCGATTTCAACAAGCTGAAAAAAGCCCTCGATTGCGACGATGAAGACTTGCGCGAAGCGCAGACGGTGATTCGCCAGTGCAATCCGCATCCGGGCGCCGTGTTCGCCTCGGACGTGTCCGATTACGTGGTGCCCGACGTCGTCGTCAAGCGCGCGCGCAATGGCTGGCAAGTCACCTTGAACAACGATGTGATGCCGCGCCTGCGCGTCAACGCCATGTATGCCAACCTGCTCAAGCAGGGCAAGGGCGAGGGCGCCATGGGCGCACAGTTGCAGGAAGCCAAGTGGCTGATCAAGAATATGCGCCAGCGCTTCGACACGATCCTGCGCGTGGCACAGGCGATAGTAGAAAGACAAAAGAACTTTTTCTCGCACGGGGCCGTTGCCATGCGCCCCCTTGTGCTCCGTGAAATAGCTGATACACTGGGTTTACACGAGAGTACTATCTCGCGGGTAACAACTCAAAAGTACATGCTGACCCCGCACGGCATGTTCGAGTTGAAATATTTCTTTGGTAGCCACGTCGCCACCGAAGCGGGGGGCGAAGCGTCATCGACGGCGATACGGGCATTGATCGTGCAACTGACAGGAGCAGAAGACCCTAAAAATCCTTTATCCGACAGTAAGATTGCGGACATGCTGGGGGAACAAGGCATGGTGATTGCGCGACGTACTGTTGCCAAATACCGGGAAGCGTTGAAAATTCCGCCAGTGAGCCTGCGTAAGTGTTTGTAAGTTTTTTTCGGTTCCTCTGCGGGCCGGATAGGATGGACCGCACGAACCCGATCATCTTTAGGAGTGTGTATGAATCTCACCATCAGCGGACATCATCTCGAAGTGACACCAGCCATCCGTGAATACGTACAAACGAAGCTGGAACGCGTGAAACGTCATTTCGATCAAGTTATCGATATCGCCGTGATTCTGACCGTGGATAACCTCAAAGAGAAAGAAAAACGTCAAAAGGCCGAAGTCAACCTGCGTTTAAGTGGCAAAACCGTCTATGTGGAAAGCCTGGCGCAAGACCTGTATGCCGCGATCGATGCCCTGATCGACAAGCTCGATAGGCAAGTGATGAAATACAAAACCAAAGTGCAAGGGCACGGTAAAGAGGCGATCAAGCATCTGCCAGACAACTCCGAGGAAGACGCCGTCGTCGCCGTTTAAGGCCACCCGCTTCCAGCAGTTGTGATCAACTAAGGGCGCACATCTTGCGCCCTTTTTTGCGCCCGTACCTTTTGAACGCAATGTTCCCCGCACAGGGGCTAGAATGTTTGCACTTTCACTTCTTTCCTGCCTGCCATGAGCGACTTCGTCCAGACCTCCATCCGCAACCGCACGGGGCACATCGTGCTCGACCGCCCGAAAGCCTTGAATTCCCTGTCGCTGGAGATGGTGCGCGCCCTGAGCGCGGCCCTGCTGGCCTGGCGCGACGACCCGCAGGTGGACGCAGTGGTGATCCGTTCCAGCAGCGAAAAAGCGCTGTGCGCCGGCGGCGACATCCGTTTCTTTTACGATGCGGGCCTGGCCACGCCGCAAGGCGGCAGCGCCTTGCTGGAAGATTTCTTTACGGAAGAATACGCTTTAAATCATTTGATTCATTTCTATCCGAAACCGTATATCGCCGTGATGGATGGCGTGGTGATGGGCGGCGGCATGGGCGTGGCACAAGCCGGGCCCGGCAACCGCCTGCGCATCGTGACGGGCCGCACGCGCATGGCCATGCCGGAAGTCAATATCGGTTTGTTTCCCGACGTGGGCGGCAGTTATTTCCTGTCCCGCCTGGCAGGCCAGCTGGGCCTGTATTTGGGCTTGACGGGCTTGACGATCAGCGCGGCCGACGCCCTGTACACGGACCTGGCCGATGTCTACCTGCCCGAGGCGCAGATGGGGGCGCTGCTGGCCCTGTTCGAGTCGACGCCGGGCGAGGCCTTGCCGGTGGCCATCAAGGCCCTGGCCGCGCCGTTTCAGGCACAGGCAGGCGTTTCCTCGCTGGCGGCGGCGCGCGCGGCGCTGGACCGCCATTTCGGCGCCGGCTCCGTGGCGGCCATCATGGCCTCGCTGGCGCAGGACGACAGCGCGTTCGCCGCCAAGGCGCTGGCGGCCATGCGCCTGCGTTCGCCCTTGATGATGTCGGTGACCCTGGAATTGCTGCAGCGGGGGGCTCACCTGGGCGTGGCCGATTGCCTGCGTCTGGAGCGCACGGTGGTGCGCCACAATTTCGAGCATGGCGAAGTGCTCGAGGGCGTGCGCGCGCTGGTGGTCGACAAGGACAATGCGCCGCGCTGGAATCCATCAACCCTGGACGAGGTCGACGCGGCCATGGTGGCGCGCTTCTTTGCGCCCGTCTGGCCGGCCCAAGCGCATCCGCTGCGCCACTTGAATTAACTAGCTACGCTCGCGGTGGCGCAGCACGACCCGTTCATTCGGGCCGAAGTATTGCGCCAGCCGTTCCGCCATGTACACGGAGCGGTGCTGGCCGCCCGTGCAACCGAGCGCCACCGTCAGGTAGCTGCGGTTGTCGGACTTGAATGACGGCAGCCATTTTTCGATGAAGGTGCGGATGTCGGCCAGTAGTTCCAGTGCGCTTGGCTGCGCGTCGAGAAAGGCGATCACGGGCGCGTCGCGGCCGTCGAGCGGGCGCAGCGCCAGGTCATAATAAGGATTGGGCAAGGCCCGCACGTCGAAGACGAAATCGGCATCCAGCGGCACGCCCAGCTTGAAGGCGAACGATTCGAAGAACAGGGTCAGCGGCGCGCGTTCGGAGGCGATCATATCCTTGATCCAGGCGCGCAATTTGTTGGCGCTCAGTTCCGACGTGTCGATCACGTGGCCCAGCTGTTCGATGGCCGACAGGCGTTCGCGCTCTTCCGAAATGCACTCGATCAGGGTGCGGCGGCTGGCCGGATTCTGGTTCGGGCGCAATTCATGCGACAGCGGATGGCTGCGCCGCGTTTCCGAGAAGCGCGCCACCAGCGAATGCGTGGTGGCCGTCAAAAACATGACCTTGACGTCGTGCCCCTGGTCTCGCAGCAGCGCCACATTGTGCGGCAAGCTGACGAGCGACTCGGCGCTGCGCGCATCGACGGCGACGGCCAGTTGCGGTGTACCTTCGTCGAGCAGGGTTTGCACCAGGCTGGGCAGCAAGGCCGGTGGCAGGTTGTCGACACAATAGTAGCCGGTATCTTCCAGCACATTGAGCGCGACGGATTTACCGGAACCGGATATTCCGGTGATAAGGACGATATGCATAGCCCGATCATACAATAAAGATCGGCGCTCTGCTCCCAAGGCAATTATCTTTACAAATTATTGCAATTTGGACTGTGGTATTTCTTTGCTGCACACGTCAACAATGTTGTCGGATTACGCAGGGCGTTGCCCCGCTAATCCGACCTACGTTGCTAATCCCCGCTCATTGCGAGCCGTTGGTGCAGCAGGGAATTCACGCAGCACTGCTGCGTGCCTGCGTAACGGTTCGCCCTTGCAAGGGCGAACTCCTTGGCAACATTAATCGCCACTCATGGCGAGTCGTTGGTGCAGCAGGGAATTCACGCAGCACTGCTGCGTGCCTGCGTAACGGTTCGCCCTT